>JAJLKS010000331.1:0-19521 GCA_033838765.1 Alphaproteobacteria bacterium | reverse complement strand
ACAAAGCTGAGCACTCTAACGGCGTCCATAATCTAGTCTTTGATATAAGCAAAATAGCAAAATCTATACTTCGTTCACTCTCGACCAACTCTCGCATCGAGCAGCAATCATCAACGCTGGGTATGACGGGAAACCTCGGATGTGAATGCCATTCTCCCAAATAATTGTAGCGTCGATAATCGTCGCCGGTCCGAGCAAAGAATGAGCGTAGAGCAGCTTGGTGATATTCTGTACTGCGCACAAAGTGCGCCGCCCCTCCTGTTTGATCATCGACTGAGAAATCGGCAAGCCTAAAATGCCCGGGCGCTATCTGTTCGGCCATCAGAATTCCGCCTATCTCACGACGTCCTGCCCACCACAAACGGCGGCGCATTCGGCGTCGCAGGCTGGCAGGAAATTCAATCTTCATCTTGTCTTTCTGCCTCAGAAGCTAATTCCGCAAGCAGTGCTTGCAATTCTTCTGACGCATTCGCTTCTGCCATAGCCCCCCAAACGCCTTCCTTGGTTAGCTCAATCGGCCATGTGTCGAAAGGAGCTTGAAATATCCACCCCTGCCTGAGTCCAAAGGCGTAGGCAGAAGCAGGAAATATAGAGTTGTCGGGGCGGACGAGAGAATCCAGAGCAAACCGGGTGAGATGAGCGGCGACAATCGTTACGTCTGCGTCATCAGCGATAAGAGGCGGCGCTTCTGGTCCTTCCGCCCCATACCCGATGTCGGAATCCTCGTAAGGCCACGGCTGCTGCCTCGCCGCATACCACGACGCGATTTGGTTTCGCGCAATGAGGGGCGGCGGATCAGAGTCAGGCCGTGCGCGCGCTACTACGCCGCCTATCCCTCCGGCATACACAAGCCCCCATATCAGTGGCGTCCTATGGGAGCAGCCCACTGCTGCGCATAGGTTGAAAACGTTAGGATTGGCCGTTGCATCGATCAGCAGGCTGCATTCCGACATTTCGTTCAGCACACTGGTCGTGTAGCCGCTGCTCTCTTGCCCTCCGAGAAGAAGGGGCTTGACCATTACTTCGCAGTTGGCGCTGATCTCCAGAAGTTTGTGTTCGAGTGCGTTTGATTTGTGTGTACCTACCGCCCGGAGATCAAGCTCATTGCGCACCATATTTCCGGGAAGAACGACGTCCGGATCGACAAGAAGGAAGGATCGCACGCCTGACCTGGCAAGCGAGACCGCAACTTTCGAACCCACCGAACCGCAACCGACAATAGCCACTCGCTTGTCGGCCAGCGCATCGTACTCTGCAGGAAGTCTGCCCCCTTCATCGGAAATTTCCAGAGTCGCGTATTTGTAAACGTTGCGTTCGTCACCAAGAATTGTGATCAGGAGAATTTCTGAATCGTCGATCAAGAACACGAAGGGCCAAAATTCTTCTGCGGCTTCTTCGAACCATTCCTCGACACCTAGCTCGGAACAAAGACTAAGAATGCTCTCCATGGTTAGCTTGCGGGGAAGCGTCGTGCCCCGAGGCAGTCGAAGGACATGCGCCTCCTGTTCCCGCATCCCTTTAGTGAGCAACGGCTGCTCGGCCCAATCGGGCGCGTCCTTCACGCCAATTCGAATTGGATAGACAATCCACGCTGAACCGTAATTATGTTCAGAAACCGCGGCCGAGAGAGGCTTACCTTCTTCAACGGCAAGAAAAGCTTCTTTAGCGGACGGGCTGAGAAGCACGCGCAAGTGTGAAGATCGAAGCTTTTGGCCCATCGTCTCTCGATGCGCAGACGGGACTTGCTCGGTATCTGTTTCTCTTTCCCCACTGAGCAATCGATAGGCGCTTTCAATCATCATCGCGCCTGTAACGTCCTGATGCCAATTGTCGGCGCGCCACTCGAGACATAGCTCTCCGCCCGAGCCATACTGGTGCTCTGACAAGCGAATTTTTTCACGCGGCCGGACGATTGGCGGCGTTTGTGGAAAATACTCCGGAAAATAGATAGACAGCGGGAAAGACTCGTCCTCGGCCACGATGTCGAAATCTGCGGCCAATCGAAGCCCGTCAAGTCGCCAATGGAGATTTTGCAACCAAGGCGCTTGTTCAGAGAGGTCAGCGATCTGAGATCGTTCCTCCCTAGCGCGGCCAGGCTGTACCGCCCACCAGATCAAGCGAAACCCTTGGGGGTCGTTGGCATTCTAGGCTGATCAGGGAACGAGACCGTACTTCCGATCACCGGAGCAACCGATGACTTCCGCAGCAATCCTCCGCCCGTTTTCGCTGCCCGCTCTCGTACGCGTTCAGCCAGAGCATCTCCCATAGCAGGGGCTACTCTCTTCGCGATTTCTGCCTGTTCAGTCAGGTTGGCGGCATTGAGGAAGTCTGAACGTGCTTGCTGAAGCCATTGAAAAAAGGCTTCAGCCCGCTCGGGATGTTCCACCCACTTGTCTGCAAAATTTTCAAGTGGGTCAGTTGGGTTGGGAATTACATATTGCCCACCGATTTTCTGAATGAAGCTATCCATCTTTGTGAGGATGGAAGTGAGAGCTTCACCGATAGTCGCCTCACCTGCATAAGCATGAGCCGCCAAGGTGGTGATGATCACTGATATAGGCTTGATTTCGCTATTGCCGGCAAAGCGCCAATCACGGTGGCGCTTCAAAATCATTATGGCCGATTGCAAGGGTGTCTGAACCCGATAGACAGGTATGTCTTCAACACTGGCACGCACAGATTCAGCGAGCGCCCGGCGACGGGTTTCAAATATTTCACCCATGCGCTGAACGAACCATCCGCTGTAACCCTTAGGATTCGAACGCTGCCATTCGGCCGTCATCATTGCGTAGTCAGCGCGTTCGTTGTCCGTAATTGCGATGGCCGTCTGCGTCCAACGGGCGTCAAACCCACTCGTCTCAAGCAACAGTCTTTGGCGATTGGCATCAGGGAGCGCCGGAACAATATCCATATGAAATTGAGCGCCGTCGGCATAATTTAGCACCCAACAGCGGCGGCCCTCACGCACCGGCTTTGTCATAGACTGAGCGCGATGATAGGAGTGGATTTCAGCGCCAAGCAGCTCCTTCAGTTGTTTCTGGGTCAAATCAGCGGTCGTCAGCCCACGAAATTCGCATATCGAGTCAACGTCGTAATCTTCGCGGTCGTCGATGGGACGAATTGCCGTTCCGAGCCGGAAAGAACCCTGCACATAAACCTGCGGCTTGTATTGCCGGATCGTCGACTTTTCCCGGTGAAACCATTCGCCAAGAGCGTTGTAGCTGTCATTGGCTTCCCGATATCTGGCCTCGCTCACTCCAAGATCATCGGCCAGCGCTTCCAGGTAGCTTTCTGCGGCCTGCGTTACTTGAATTCCATTTGCCATCGACTCGGCCTCGCTTCATGGTTTCACGATTTGTTCCACCTGCTTCATTTGTGGTCAAGTCGAATATGGGAAGTTTCACTTTCTATCCACAGGTTTAAGCCGACTCAGCCGAGGCAATCCGAGAGCGGCAAGCTGGCGATCAACCGGCACGGCGCAGCGCGAAAGGCCTGACGTCTCCCGGCGGCTTGGGGGAGTCGCCCGGTGACCATATTTCTTGACTCAACGCTCTGATCGGACTGCGCAGACCTGGCTAAGCGCGCCAAACAGGATGCAGACTAATAACCGTACTTGTCCTGACGGTCCCTGAAGGCCTTTTCGCCGCCCTCCATCGTCGAGGTAATCACCTTGCAGATTTCCGGCTTGTCGATCGCGCCGGCGCACTCGAATTGACGCTCGCCGCTATCCTTGACGTCGAGATATCCAACCAGTTCGGAAGAGCCGTTCACGACGATATTCGCGTTGTGGCTCGCGAAGATGAGCTGGCGGTTCTGCTTGGCGGTATGAAGCTTGTCTGTAAGGTCGGCGATTATCTTGTTATCGAGATCGCCTTCGGGCTGGTCGATAATCAGCGGGCCGCCCGGCTGTTCCAGCAGCATGAACAGTAGTGCGGCGGCGCGCTGGCCCTCGGATGCCTTCTCAAAGGAAATCTCGCGGGCACCGTCGCAATAGGACAAGGTGATTTCAGGTTTGGCTACCGCGGTCGCGATGGCTTCAACTCGCGACGTGTCCATGCGTTCGGTCAGCGCTGACCGAATACGCTCGGTATCGCCGAGTATCTTCATGAGGTCGGGGCACTTCGGCTGCTCCTCGCTGCTAGCCGCTCCCATCTGGCGCCAGTACAGCAGCGAAAGACAGTCTGTACGCAGCCGGTCCGCCATATCCGCTGCTGAATCTTTGGCAAGAGCGTCTTCAAGCCGGTCGATGCGCGTCGCCTCCTGAGACCCCGTCTTGGCGGCAACCGCGTCGATCGCCTCTCTGATCTCCGAAGTATCGCCGGCGGCGGCAACGATGGCTTTGATCTTGCCGCTCGACAGCCTTTCGATCTCTTTCGCCCAAGCCTGGGTGCGTTCTGCCCGCTGATCGTTGACAGTCCTGAGACCGGCAAGAACCTTGGTCAAGGCGGCAGTGGGATCACCTTCGGCCTTGAGCCTCGCTTCGAGATCGCCGATCTGGTTGGTGAGCTCGGTGATTTCCTCGCGGAGCTTGATGATCTGCGCGGTGACCGTCTTGTGGGCGCCGAGCTTTTCCAGCACGGCATCCCGGGCGGTCCGCGCCTGCTGTAACTTCGCGGCCCAAGCGGTTTCGGCACCGGTCAGGACGGTGCGCCTCTTGGCAAGGTCAGCCCGCAGCTGCTTTATGCCGGTGCCGAAAGTCTTGAACAGGTCGCGATAGCTTTGCTGAACGGCTTCCACCTCTCCCTTGAGGTCCGTTGAAAGATCGCGCTCGTTGACAAGTTCGGCGGCGCTCACCTCCAGCTCCTGCAGAATCTGGTCGGCATGCTTTGATGCCTGAAAGCGCTTCGACTCAAAGTCGTTCGCCTTGTCGAAGTGATCCACCTTGGCCTGGTCGTCCGGCGACAGGGTCGGCAACGTCTTCTCAAGAGCCTCGACGCGCTGACGAAGCGAGTCCCTCGTCGTCGTTAGGTTGCGGAGTTTCGACTGCTCCAGCCAATGCTTGGCAACAGCTTGGATCGCCGCCCTGACCTTTCCCTTTGCGGCTTCGATATCGGCGGCCAGCCGGTCATCCTCCTTCTTGAAATCCGGATTGACGAACTGGAGTAAATCGGAGAGTCGGGTTTTCTGGCCCGCCTGCTTGCCAATCTCGGCGAGCTCGCCCTGGCTATACACGACGGCGGGAAACAGCGCGCGCAGCTCCTTGACCGTGATCGTCTGGGTCGAACCGTTGGGATAGGTGATCCGAGGCTGGTAGGTGGTGGCCGGCCCACGGACAATCTTGAAAGGCGCATTATCCTGAATCACGGTCAGCGACACCTGCCCGCCCTTGGAGACGAGCGTATCGTTGATAAGATCGTGCATGCGGTGCGTGCCAGAGTAGTGCTCGCGTGGCGCGTCGTAGCAGCTTCGGCCCAGACCAAACGCGAGGTATTCGAGGAACGAGCTCTTGCCGCTACCGCGCCCGCCGATGACGGCGTTGAATTCCGGACTGAGCGTGATCGAGGTCGGTTGCAGGATCGTGGAGCCTTCTGCCTCAATGGTGGCGGCGACCAGCGAGGGTATCGCGGGCGGCTCAATCCGTATGCGGGACCGATGCCCCAGAAAGGCCTGCCTGATCGCTTCCGCCGTTGGCTCGGCCAGCTTGATCCAAGTGTCATTCGTACCGAGCGCGCCGTAGTCGGCTGACCGGCTGTCCGAGGTCGGGAGAGGGTAAATCTCTCTGGTTGACCACGTCTTGTCAGAACCGGAAAGCCGCGTGCGGTTCTTGGCGCCGAGCGTATTGATGGTCTGGCCGCGATCAAGATAGCCGCCGACATACGGCATTCGGCGAAAATCGCCGTGGCTGCCGTCTGTCAAGACAGTGTGACTGTTCCCCTGCGAAACATTCGGCAGGACGATGTAGCGGCCGCGCAGGTGCTCAACCTCGTCGAGCAGCCTAGCGATCTCGGGATAGGCGCAGGCGAGCTGCGTCACCTTGGGGGCCACGGCACCCTTCTCCTCAAGAGCCGCAAACGCGACCCCGAGCTTCCCTTGCGCCTGCTTGCGCCAGTCCTCGGACAGATCGGCATCGAAGATGATGAGGCACTGCTTGCCGCCGCTCGCCGTCAACTCCATCCCGGGAAAGAGCCAGAGGTCGAAGTCCGGCTCGGCTTTGCGGCGCTGTTCGATCTCTTTCTGAACGTAAGGGACCATGATCATCTCGTGATGATCCGTCAACGCGACCGCCTGCAATCCTTTCGCGACGCACTGGTCCACGAACTCCTTCGCCCATTGCGCTCGCGCCACGTCAACGTCCTGCGTGGTCGCCTTTGCGTCTGTCGTCGTAATGGATTCACCGAGGCCGACGGGCCTCGCGCCCGTCCAGTTCGGATCGCGGGGCGTATGTATCTGGAAATCACATTTTTTCCAAGAAGCGAAGCTCATGAGCAGCGCCACCATAGTCTCGGTAGAGACGCCTGCTGAAGTTGCCATTTCGTGCGTCTGTCATGGTTATCTAGCTGTACCATCGTTCATCTACCCGACATGCGCGAGAACCTCAGTGACCAGTTCACTGACGTTTCTCTGCCGCAATAGCCGTACCTCACGGTCTGCATCTGAAAACCCGCCAGGCTCGAACAGCGCGACGGCGACCGGACCATCCTTGAGATAACCTTCCGTCGTTTTGTCGTCCGTGAAGCGTGTGCGTAGGATGCCGAGCGCGCGGTCAATGACGGCGGCATGCTTACCTTTGTGCGCTTCGCGGAAAAGCGCCGCAACAGCCTCGGGGCCGCCGGGCCAGTGCTCGATGCAGTAAACAAGATCGTGTGCATCCTTGCGTTCACCCCGATCGTCCAGCGCCAGCGCCTTCAGGCACGTGAAGCTCACCAGATCCGCGAAGCGGATGGTTTCGATTGCCATGCCACCATCACCGAGAAGGGCGGCGGTAATCTCTTGAGTGAGATGATGGTCGAACACCATGGAAGCGTGCGGGATGTTCAGGGCCGATATCCGCCCCTCCGTGGGCAGTGGTTTTACCCTGCCACCCGCCACCTCGGGATTGTCCGCCAGAAGTTCAAGAATAACGATTGTGTCCTCGTCAATCCGAGCCTTCCACCGCCAGGAAACCTTCTGGCCTGCATCGTTCTCACCGCGCTCGAACCCCATCTTTTTCAGGTTCTCTTCGACAGTATGGTAGGCTTCAGTCTCGGCTAGCATCTCCAGCGCAACGACAATATCGACATCGCCGGTACCGGCGTGCGCGGGCGCGGCGGGCGGGCGGTCCGGGATCAGGTAGCGGGGAACGAGCCCACCGACGAGATAGACGGACCTTTTCCATGGTCCCAAGCCGTGCAGCAGCGTAACTAGAACTCGCTCGCAGCTTTCTGTAACGGCAGCACTGTAACCGTCCTGGGTTGTAGGCTTGGCCATCAGAAACCGATCCTTTCGTGGCGCAGGTGTGCCGCCATCTCGCGGGACCGCCCCTCACCCGTCAATAGGTCGAGATAGACCTGCACCGGGCTCGCAAGCCAAGCATCATCAACACGTTCTTTGAACAGAAACTCGCCCGATGTCGGCGTCTCTATGACGTTCAGATTTGCGCCTTCGCCGACGCTGCGTGCGCCGAGTTCGGCCAGAGCTTCCTCGGCCGCCGACCCCGGCTTCATACGGCATGCGACCTGCGAAAGCGCTGAAAGGAAAGGAGAATAACGCTGCGCGGCCGCTTCCCGCGTGATGACGTAGGAAACCTCATGCTCCCGGCATGCCGCAGCGAGGCGCCTGATAATTGTGTCCGGTTCACCACGCGGTACGTAGTAACGGCGTTCACCACGCAGCCGTGTCGCCTGCACCTGTTTGCTCCATTCGTCCAGGAGGGCCGTGGGGGCGATCAGGCGCCGCTCTTTGGCGGGACCTTGCCCGCGCGATTCGAGCCAGTCATAGCGCTCTAGCGAGATCAGGGTTTCCGAAGCGGTCGAAGGTGCAACCTCAGCGATCTCGGCCAACGCCGTCGCCCCGAACCATTCACCGCGCTTGACGAGTAACGTGTGGACTATCTGGGCGCGCTTGCCCTTGAACAGGGAGCGAACCGATTTTTCGAGGGTTTTCGGCGGCGGCTTTTCCACGAAGATGTAGGCGCCGGGGGCGGGTACGTAGAGGCTGCCGCCGGTATCGTAGTAGCCGACATTCTCGTGCCGCAGCAACTCCCGCGCGCCCTGAGATATCGATTCGGCCGCCAAGAACGGAATGTTGGAAGCGCCGTGCTCTACCCCCTCACGGTGGACATAGCGGTCAAGCTGCCAGAGGATTTGTCGCACGTCGCGCGGGTAGACCGATTTTTTGACCTCGATGAGAAGGACGATATTGCGCCCACCAACATCTAGGCGCATTTCGGCGTCAATCCTGTACTGACTACCAGAGTCGAGGCGTTCAACGACCGGCTCCGATGCTTCAACTTGCGGCAGCCCCCCAAATGCTTCCCGGAGATGTTCCAGCACGTATTGCTCGTTCCTGCGGGTATTCTCTAACACGATTTGAGCCATTTTCGCTGCACAGCATATAACCGACTTATAGTGCATATACGATAAAATAGCAATATTCACTGCGCAGCGAATTTTGAGGTGGAAGCGAAAGCTCAAGAAATGTTGCTTTGGGTCACAAGAAGCCTTGGCCAAGGTCGCGCCTACTGAACGAGTACCCTGCTCGCACGGGCGACAAACCGCGCACCACCTTTTTGTTAAACACAAATTATTATGTAGATAAATATAATTACATTAAATGTATGGTAATATACAAATTAGCTAGAACCTCGCCTCCAGACGAGATGAGCCTCCTGACCATCCTCTGCCGGAAACAGCGCCGCATGAACGGGCGCCGCAAGTACCGGATCGTCGAGCCGGACACTCAGATACTCTTTCTCACCGCCCCGCTCCCGCCAGGCGGCGCCGACCTCGGAGCGGCCGACATAGAGCTTGAAGGCCGGCGCCCGTTCACTGTCGCGATTGTCGTTCGGCACAAAGCGCAGCTTTGCATCGATGATGAGGGTCCGGATGGTGCCGGACCAGCCACCCTCCTTCGTAGGCGTGAACATCCCGATCACAGACATCTCAATCCTCCTTATCGGTTGGCGGCAACGGCGCGCGAGGTGCACGTCCTCTCGATCCCGGCTGAGCGATACCGGTGCCTTTGCCCTCTCCTTCCGGCAACGCCTTCCGTGCCTTGGCAAAGCCACGATCAGCCTCCAGAAAACTCTGCAGCATGTAGGGAATGAGCTCCGGCACCGATTCAGCCTCGCCATAGGTCTCGCGATAAAGCGCGGCATAGGCCTGCAGCGCCTTGTTGAGATCGGGTGGCGCGATGAAGGTGATCTTGACCGGCGTGCGGTCGGGGAGTTTGCCGAGTTTCAGGTCGGGCATGGTTCTCATCCTCGATAGGGACGCAGGATCAGGTCCTTCTGCACGATGACGCGGATCGGCCAGCCGGGCCTCACCGTGATGGTCGGCTGGATGTTGAGATTCTTTTCGGTGAGGCGCTGGCCGGCCTGCGAAACGTTTTGCTGCGTCGACTGGCGGATCGCGCGCAGGAGATCGCTCTCCTCGCTGCCGAAACCGAGCTCGGTGCCAACGCCCAGAAGCGTCGCCAGCGCCACGCCCTTGACGAGCGCCCATGTGTGGTAGTCGACCTCGTCAGCGACGCCGGCATAACCGGTGGCATCCGTCGCCGGCAGATTGTCGATCACGATCGAGGAACCATCCGGCATCACGATGCGATGCCAGACGAGCAGCGCCCGCGACTGACCGAAGGCGACGACACTGTCGTAACTGCCGATGAGCCTCGATCCTTGCGGAATCAGCAAAGCCCTTCCGCTCACCGTGTCAAAAATATTTTCTGTGATCTGGGCAACCACAAGGCCCGGCAGATCGGAGTTGAGCCCCGTGATCAGGCTCGCGGCGATGACGCTGCCGGCCATCAACTGATGCGCCGAGACCGGTTCCTGCAGCGTGTGGCGGTTATAGATGTCAGGATCCGGTCCCCGGTTCATAAAATCGAGCTTGCGCTGCTGATGGTTCTGGTCGCGCTCCGGATCGAGGTTGAGACGCTCGTCGACTGCGGCGACAGCTTGAAGACCTGTGCTCTCCCTCGCATCAGCCACTCTCGATTGCGAAGCACGCCCCTCGCCGCTTCCGCTCCCCTTCAATTGAAAGAACACGCCTGCTTCCGCCGCCTGCCGCGCCTGTTGCGCTAGTCTGAGCCTTTCGGCGCGAGCGTCGTTCTCCTCGGCGCTCGGCACGAAGGTCGGGCGGAGGCCGGCGCTATTGTCGATACCGAGTTCCGCCTCGCGCCTGAGGATCGGGCGGCCAAATTCGCCGGGAAGCGGCGCGCCGAGTTCGGGGATCGGCTTCGGGATCTCGTCGTAGCTCACGGGCAGCGCCGCCAGCCCCTCCGCCCTCTCCTTACGCTCCGGGTGGTAGAGCTCCCCACCATCCGGCGCCGCGAGACGAAAGCTTGAGCCTTCCAGCGCCAGAAAGGCGAGCGCGAAAATCGTCGCCGAGCCCGTCGCCGCGACGCCGATGACGACACTGCGCCGGAACCGTGTCACACGGCGCGGCTTGGCGCGCAGCGCCAGCGTTTCGGGATCGACTTTCCCCGACGACTGCGTCTGACCCTGAGGCGAGGCGGGACCGGCCATATCTCTCTCCTATCGTCCCGGCCGCAGCCGCGAGGGGCGATCATCGACGACGCCCGCTACCCTGTCGGTGCGGCTGATGCGCACCACCTGTTGCGGCGCCTCGCCGAGGTGCAATTCCGCCGCCGCGAAGAGGCGATCGACAATGTAGTAATGGCCGCGCAGCCGGTAATTGACGAGTTCGCTGCCGCCCGAGGGGCCGACCACGAAGAGCGGCGGTGCCTCGCCCTGATCGAACCGCGCGGGAAACTCGATATAGACTTTCGAACCGTCATCGAAGGCGCGGAGCGGCCGCCAGGGCGGATTATCGCCCGTGATCTCGTAGCGGAAACGGAGCGCGGCGAGATCGATACCGCTTGCGATTGCCGATGCCGCTTGCGCCCTCGCGTTCCGCGCCTGCAAGGCGAGCAGCTCGTCGCGCGGATAGGTCCAGGAGAGTGCGGCCATGGCCGTCGCCTCGGTGCTCTGAAGCGCCAGACGATAGGCGCGGCGATCGGTGGTGATGACGAGATTGGTCTCAAGCCCGGCGGCGAAAGGCTTCACCAGCACATGGACACGTTTGCCGGTGCCGGAGCCACTTACAGTATCGCCGATCACCCAGCGCACCGTGTCACCCGCCGAGACGGCGATGAGTTCCTCGCCCGGCTGCAATGCGATATCGCTGACGCGCTCCGGCGTCGCATAAAGCCGGTAGAGCGCGCCTTCAGTGAAGGGATAGACCTGGATCGCATTGATATAGCCATCCCGCACGGGTTCGATCAGCGCCTCCTTGTTGGCGGCATCGACCCGTTCCGTCGGCACCCGCTTGTCGGGCTTCGGTTTCGCCGTATCGAGAGGCTGCAACTGACCCGGCAGCGGCAAAGGCTCCGGCAGGGCGACGATCTCGACGGGTTTCGGGGGCTGAGGTTCGAGCTGTGCCGGTTGCAGGTCGACCGCGTCATAGCGGATCTGGGGTAGCGGCACCTTGTCGGCACAGGCGGTCAACACAAGCGCCGAGATGCTTACCATCAAGAACGAACGGATCGGGGTCATCTGGTTCTCCTTGGTCAGGGGGCTTCACCGGCGTTGAGTTCGCGTGACCAGTCGAGCGCCTCGACATAAAGGCCGAGCGGGTTCTTTCGGAGCGTCTCGGCATTGCGGGGCGGCCGAATGCCGATGGTGAGAATGGCGGTCCAGTGGGTCGTCGCGGCGAGGCTGCCGCGCTCGTAAAGCCGCTCGCGCCATTTGACCTGGAAGGAGCGCTCCGAGACGCGGACGACGCTGGTCACCTCGACGGATACATTGCGCGTGCCGACCGATTTGAAGGGATCGCTCTCGCGCGCGAATTCGTTGAGGAATGTCGCCGCCCTGCCGGTCGCATGGTCGTAGGCTTCGAGCCAGTTCTTCCGCAAGACGATAGGGTCGGAGGAAAGCGAGCGGACATTCGAGATGAAGCGCGCCAGCACAAAGGCGATCTGGGCATCTCCCGGCGTATAGGCCTCGATAGCGGGGCGCACAGCGCGGACCTCGCCCGAACGCTCGATCTCGACCACGTACGGGGTCACGTGAGACTGCAGCGATTGCCAGTAGAGGCCCGCCGACAGCCCGGCGCTTAGCGCGAGACATCCAAATGCCATCAGCCGCCAGTTTCGCGCCTGAACGCGCGCCGCGCCGATGCGCTCGTCCCAGGCTTGTGCCGCCTTCTGATAGGGGGTGACCGGTTCGGGGGTGCGGCCATATCGCTCCGTGGCACGTTTGAAGAGCATCAGGACCTCCCATCGTCGAAGGAAGGATTGGCGCCGGCACCCGGCCGGTCGCCTTCGCGGATCGCCTGCATCGCGGTCTGGGTATGGGTGCGGCGGCGCTGCTCGGCCCGGAGACGCCGCGCCCAGTCGGGTGTCCCCGCCGCCATGCTTGAAGACATTCCGGCAGAAGACGATGCGGCCATGCCCGGTACAGGCCCCATCCCCACCGCACCGGCCGTCGCGGTGCCCATGCCGGTGCCGGCCCGAACATGCCGAGCCCGAACAAAGCGAGCGAAGCCAGCACCAGCGCCATGGCGTCGTTGAGATTGGGCTCGCGGCCCTGAAGCGCCGTCACGAAATCGGTGAAAAAGCCCGAACCGATGCCGATGATGACGGCGAGCAGCATCACCTTGACGCCCGAGGCGACGACATTGCCGAGCACACGCTCGGCGAGAAACGCCGTTTTGGTCCAGAGCGCGAAGGGCACCAGTACGAAGCCCGCCAGCGTCGTCAGCTTGAACTCGATGATGGTGATGAAGAGCTGCACCGCCAGGATGAAGAAGGCGGCGATGACGACCGTCCAGGCGAGTACCAGCACGATGATCGTGACCGCATGGTTGAAGAAACTCGTGAACCCCATCAAGGAGCCCGCCTGTTGCAGGAGCGGCCAGGCCGCCTCGAAGCCGATACCGGCGAGATAGCCCGGCCGGAGCAGGTCGTCGGCGGTGAGCTCGTTCTCCGCCGCATGCAGACCGAGGCCTGCGAAGGAACGGAAGATGATGTCGGCAAGGCCTGCAAAATTATTCAGGATCAGCGCGAAGACGCCGACATAAAGGACCTTCCGCAGGAGACGGCCCAGCACATTGCTCTCCTCCATCGCCCAGAAGAGACCGGCCAGCGTGATGTCGATGCCGATCAGGATCGCGGTCAGGAAGGCGACATCGCCCTGCAGCAGTCCGAAGCCGCTGTCGATTGCCTGGGTGAAGGCTTCCATGAACCGGTCGATGACGCCAAGATCGTCCATGCCGCTCGCTCCTCGCCTCTTACTCTTCGTTTGTCACTCTTCGATTGTCACCGCGCCCCGTAGGCTTTTCCCTCGCCCATGAAGCGGTCGAAGCTTGCGCGGGCCTGTTCCTCGGCCTGGGCCTTGCGTGCCGCATCAAGCGCTTCGGCGCGATATTGGGCCGCCATCAGGCTCTGGATCTGAAGCTGTTGTTTCGTCGAAAGCGCGAGCAACTGGTTTGCCGCCTGCTGCGCCTGAAGCGCACCGACCGCGCCTTGCGAGGCGGCGACCAGCGAGACGAGCGCCGCCTGGTCGCTCTCGACATTGCGCGCGATGCCCGCCTGCAGGCGCATCGTGTCGCCGTAGGCCGACATGGCATCGCGCCAGCGCTGTTCGGCATCGGCGAGAAGCACGTCGTGAGTGACCTCCGCGCCGTAGCGCTCGGGATAGCTTTGTTCCAGTGCCTCTTGCGTCGCCTCGATGGTGAAGGCGATGCCCCGCGCCTGATCCATCAGCTGACCGATCCTTGTCAGCCCCGAGACCATGCCCTGCAGCGTCGAGAGATCGAGATGCTCCAGGTTCCGCGCCATATTGTCGAGCATCACGGCCTCGTTCTGGAGCGAGCGGATCTGGTTGTCGATCTGCTCCAGCGCGCGCACCGCCTGCAGCAGGTTCTGCACATAGTTGGTGGGATCGAAGACGGTCATGGCCGTTGCCGGACGTAGGTATGCCGTTGCGAGACCAGCCGAGAGGCAGAGAGCGAGCAGCACGGCCCGCAACGTCTTGCGCGTCATGAGGACGTCTCCGATGAAGAAATTTTCGCTGTATGGATGTCGATGAGATCGGCGGCCCAATCGAGGCCCTTCGCGGCGAGAAATCTCTTCGCGAAACCCGCTGACCCCGTCTCATTCAACACACGACCGATGAGTTTCCGGTCGGCGGAAGAAGACGCGCCGCAAAAGGTGAACGCCACGGGACCGAGCCCGAGTTCGAAAAGCCGGTTGCCGCGGCGGGATTGGAGATAGTAGTGCCGCTTCGGCATGGCTTCCGCGATCAGCTCGATCTGACGGATGTTGAGACCGAAGCGTTCGTAAGCCGCCCGCGCCTGAGGTTCGATCGCGCGATCGTTCGGCAAGAATATCCGCTGCGGACAGCTCTCGATGAGGACGGGCGCGATGGCGCTGTCGGCGATATCGGCGAGCGACTGGGTCGCGAAGACAACAGCGACATTCTTCTTGCGGAGTGTCTTCAGCCATTCGCGAATGCGGGGCGCGAAGATCGGATCGTCGAGATAGACCCAGGCCTCGTCGAGGATGAGGAGCGTCGGCGCGCCGGTGAAGCGTTCCTCGAGGCGATGGAAGAGATAGGTCAGGACCGGCATCACCGCCCCCTTCTCATGCAGCAGCGCCTCCATCTCGAAACACTGGATGCCGGATAGCGCGAGCCCGTCCTCGGCCGCGTCGAGCAGATGCCCGAAGGAACCTTCCAGCGTATAGGGCGCAAGCGCCGCCTTGAGCGCATTCGATTGCAGCAGCACGGAGAGACCGGTCAGTGTGCGCTCCCCGCGCGGTGCCGAGGCGAGGCTCCCGAGCGCCGACCAGACGGCATCCTTCACCTCCGGCGTCACCTCGAGTTTCTCATGCGTGAGAAGCGATCCGATCCATTCCGCCGCCCAGCCGCATTCCGCCGCTTCGTCGATTCGGGCAAGCGGCTGGAAGGCGAGCACGGCCTCACCATCACCGGTGCCCAGCGCATGATGGGCGCCGCCCATGGCGAGAATGGCGGCACGCGCCGAGAAGCCCTTGTCGAAGAGATAGATCTGCGCATCCTCGTAGCGGCGGAACTGCATCGCGATCAGCGCCAGCAACACCGATTTGCCGGCGCCGGTCGGGCCGACGATCAGCATATGGCCGACATCGCCGATATGGGTCGAAAGACGGAAAGGCGTCGCGCCCTCGCTTTCGGCATGGAGCAGGACCGGACCGTCCAAATGCTCGTTCCGCGCCGGCCCGGCCCAGACCAACGAGAGCGGCATCAGATGAGCGAGATTGAGCGTATGGACGATCGGCTGCCGGACATTGGCATAGACATGACCGGGCAGACTGCCGAGCCAGGCCTCGACCGCATTGGTGCTTTCGCGGATCACGGTGAAGCCGGCGCCGGTGACCGCGCGCTCGACGGCGCGGCGATACTCGTCCGCGACTTCGGCATCCTCATCGCCGACGGTGATCGTCGTCGTCAGATAACCGAAGCTCACATGATCGCCGCCCAGCGCCTGCAGCGCGAGATCGGCATCCACCACCTTGTTGTCGGCATCCGTATCGAGAAGCGGTGCCGGTTCATTGTACATGACCTCGCGCAAGAGGGCCGTCACCGATTTGCGCTTCGCGAACCATTGCCGGCGGAGTTTGGTCAGTTCCCGCGTCGCCTGGGTCTTGTCGAGCGCGATGAAGCGCGTCATCCAGCGATAGGGAAGCGCCAGATGATTGAGCGCATCGAGCAATCCCGGCCGGGTCAGGTTCGGGAAGCCGAGGATCGTCAGCGTCCGCAGATGCCGCGCGCCCAGCATCGGCTCGAGACCGCCACTCAGGGGCTCGTCCACCAGTACCGCATCGAGATAGACCGGCGTTTCGGGCGGCACGATCCGATGGCGCTTGGAGGAGACGGCGCGGTGGAGATAGGTGAGCGTCTCCGCATCGTCGAGCGGATGGAGCTCCGGCATGAAGCCCTTGAGGAGATCGGCGATCCGGTCGGTCTCGGCGATGAAGCCGTCGAGATCTTCGCGCCAGTCGCGCGTGCTGTCCGCCCTCTCCTTCTCAATGAGCCACCGCTCGGCCCGCGAGACCGTGTCCGCCAGCGGCATATAGTAAAGTGTGAGGTGGCAGGCGCTCTCGAAATGCGCCTTCTCCACGAAGCCCGCGCGGCGCTCGCGATCGACAAGCCATGACGCGGCATCGGGAAAGGCGCTGTCGGGATAATCCGCCGCCGCGAGGCGCTCCGCCTCGAAGAACAAGGCCCAGCCGGAACCGAAACGGCGCGCGACATTGTTGAAGCGGGCCGCGACACCGATCAGTTCGGCTTCGGTCGCGCTTTCGAGATCGGGGCCGCGGAACCTCAGCGTCCGCTGGAAACCGCCATCCTTGTTGAGGACGACGCCCGGTGCCACGAGTGCTGCCCAGGGCAGATGATCGGCGAGGCGGTCTGGCTTGCGGCGGTACTCGGCGAGGTTCAGCATGAGAGATACCCCTTCTGCCGGAGATGGCGCGCCAGCACCTGCCCGAATTGCGGATCGCGTTTCGCCGCGAAGACGCAAAGCGTGTGACCGGCAAGCCAGAGGACGAGGCCCGCGATCCAGAGCTGAAGGCCCAAACCAAGGGCGGCGGCAACGGTCCCATTGAGGATCGCAACACTGCGCGGCGCGCCGGCAAGCAGGATCGGCTCGGCAAGGGCGCGGTGAAGCGGCACTTCGAAGCCTTCGAGATGGCCGCTCATGCGATCAGCGCTCCGCCGCCGAAGGCTAAGAAGGAAAGAAAGAAGCTCGAGGCCGCGAAGGCGATCGACAGACCGAAGACGATCTGGATCAGGCGGCGGAAGCCCCCCGCCGTATCGCCGAAGGCGAGCGTCAGTCCCGTCACGATGATGATGATCACCGCGACGATCTTCGCGACCGGCCCTTGCACGGAATCGAGGATCTGCTGCAGCGGCTGCTCCCAGGGCATGCCGGTGCCGGCGGCCTCTGCGGCGCCGATAAACACCATGGTCAAAAACAAGGACAGCGAACCGGTTCGGACAAGACGATTGAGCAAGCGCATGAAGTAGTCCTTTCGGGTCAGACAGTGGGACGATGCGGGCTCGTGGTATCGGTGACGAGATAGTCGCCATTGGCATCGAGGCCGGTGACTTGGGTGATGCAGCCGACGCGGCGCGCGGCCCCTCTTCCCTCGATGAAGACGACGAGATCGATTGCCTCGGCGATAAGGCGGCGCGGCACCACGGCGCTTGCCTCCTGGACGAGCTGTTCGAGCCTGTAGAGGGCGGCCCGGGCCGAGTTCGCATGCAGCGTCGCGATGCCGCCCGGATTGCCCGTGTTCCAGGCCTTCAGCATGTCGAGCGCCTCGCCGCCCCTGACCTCGCCGACAATGATGCGGTCGGGCCGGAGGCGGAGCGTCGAGCGGACGAGATCGGCGAGCGAGACCACGCCCGGCTTCGTGCGTAGCTCCACGCAATCGGGCGCCGCGCATTGCAACTCGCGCGTATCCTCGATCAGGATGATGCGCTCGTCGGCGGTGGCCATTTCGGCGAGAAGCGCGTTCGCCAGCGTCGTCTTGCCCGAACTCGTGCCGCCGGCGACCAGGAGATTGCGCCGGTCGGCGACCGCATCGCGCAAGGCGCTTGCCTGCTCCGGCGAGAGGATGCGGTCGGCGATATAATCGTCCAGCGTATGGATCCGTGCGGCGGGTTTGCGGATCGCGAAACAGGGTGCGGATGCCACAGGCGGCAGCAGACCCTCGAAGCGCTCGCCGCTTTCAGGCAACTCCGCGCTCACCACCGGGTTGCCGGCATGGACTTCCGTGCGGACATGCGAGGCCACAAGCCGGATGACGCGTTCGACCTCGGCCGGCTCGAACGCCACGCCCGTATCGACCCTGCCCTCGCCCAGCCGGTCGAGCCGGAGACTGCCATCGGGATTGACCATCACCTCGACGACCATGGGATCGGTGAGCGCGGCGGCGATCGCCGGTCCCATGGCGGTCCGGAGCATCGAACGGCGCCGCTCTCTCGACTGCGCTTCGGCGTGACCGCTCATGACGCCTCCTCCGTCTCGCCGCTGCGCAGGATCGTGTCGCGGCTCAGATCCCGCCTGCCGCCCGCGAGTTGCCGCCCGACCCGGTCGATAAAGGCCTCGAAACGGTCGCGGCCGACCGCACGGGCCGTCTGATCGGGCTCGGGCAGCGGTGCCGTGACGGTCAGCTGATAGCGGACGAAGAGCCCCAGGCTCTCCATCACGATCGCGAGATCGCGCTCGATGCGGTTCAATTGCCCGCTCATGCGGTCGAGCCGCACCTTGAAGAGATCGTCGAGCTCCTTCGCACCGCGGCGCGCGAGATAGGCGCGCAGCGCGTCGCTGACGATCGCGGATTTGGACGAGCCGGGCTTCGCGGCGAGCTTCTCGAGCTCCTCGGTCAGCGCATCGTCGAGATAGAGATGATGGCGGGGCTTCATCGTGCGCACCTTCAAAATCCGGGAAGAAGCTCTTGCGAAGCGCGTTGCCGGTCGCCGTCGCTCCCCGCATTGGCCGCATAGGCGCGTTTGATCGCGCTGCGTCCGGCGCGTTTTCCCCCATCCATTGCCTTGGGATCGGCACCCGCATCGCCGTCATCGTCGAAAAGGCCGAGCGTCGCCTCGCGAGGTTCGCGCGGCTTCGCGACCTCCTTCGCCTGCAGGCCCGGATGGCGCTGCTGCTGCAGCCCGCCTTCCTCTTCCGCCAGCCCGGCATCGGGATCGGGTACACTTGTGGCGGCGAGCCGATGATCGAGCCCACGCACCTGGCCGCTCCAGTCGTCGGGACGGGCGGCGGGCCGGTCACGGTAACCATTCTCGGCAAGGACCGGCGCCGGCTTCACCCGCTCGGTGAAGTTCCTGTCCTCGTAATAGCGAAGCTTCTTCGCCCGGATCGGCGCGAGGCCCGAGACCAGCACCAGCTCGTCGGCCGGCGGCAATTGCATCACCTCACCCGGCGTCAGCAGCGGGCGCGCCGTCTCCTGCCGCGAGACCATGACGTGGGAGAGCCAGGGCGCGAGCCGATGACCGGCATAGTTGCGCTGCGCGCGGAGTTCCGTTGCGGTCCCCAGCGCGTCCGAAATGCGCTTCGCCGTCCGCTCGTCATTCGACGAGAAGGCGATCCGGACATGGCAGTTATCGAGGATCGCATTGTTCTCACCATAGGCCTTGGATATCTGGTTCAGGGACTGCGCGATCAAATAGGCCCTGATCCCGTAGCCCGCCATGAAGGCGAGCGCCGTCTCGAAGAAATCGAGCCGCCCGAGCGCCGGGAACTCGTCCAGCATCATGAGAAGCCCATGACGCCGGCGCTTCGCCGGATCGCCTTCGAGCTTCTCGGTGAGGCGCCGCCC
>JAJLKS010000330.1:0-1722 GCA_033838765.1 Alphaproteobacteria bacterium | reverse complement strand
CCAGCCTTGCGATCACCTCGCGCACATCATACTGGATCGACAGCGCATGAGGCACCACGCCGTCAAGCTCCGCCATGTCGTAAAGCGGCGCGCGCGGCTCGGCGAGCGGAATGGAAACACTCTTCTTCCTGTTGAGCGTTCCCGCGATCTGCCGGGCGATGGCAAGCGCATGATTGTCGTCAACCGCGTAGTGATCGGTGACGCCCGACTTGCGCGAATGAACATCGGCGCCGCCGAGGTCTTCTGCCGTCACCACCTCGCCTGTCGCCGCCTTGACGAGTGGCGGCCCGCCGAGAAAGATCGTTCCCTGCTTGCGGACAATCACCGTCTCGTCCGACATGGCCGGCACATAGGCGCCACCCGCCGTGCAGGAGCCCATCACCACTGCGACCTGCGGAATGCCTTTCGCGGACATCCGCGCCTGATTGTAGAAGATGCGGCCGAAATGCTCCCGGTCCGGAAAAATCTCTGCCTGGTTCGGCAGGTTTGCCCCGCCCGAATCCACCAGATAGAAGCAAGGCAGATTGTTCTCGAGCGCAATTTCCTGCGCACGGAGATGTTTCTTCACCGTGACCGGATAATAGGTGCCGCCCTTGATCGTCGCATCGTTGCAGACGATCACGCATTCCTGACCGGATACCCGGCCGATGCCGGTGATGATCCCCGCGCCGTTGATCGCCTCGCCGTACATACCATGCGCGGCCATCGGCGAGAGTTCGAGATAGGGCGTGCCGGGGTCGATCAGCCCATAGACGCGGTCGCGCGGCAGGAGTTTGCCCCGCGAGACATGCCGCTCGCGCGAGCGTTCATCGCCGCCAAGCGCAGCCCTCGCCCGCTCTTCGTTGAGACGCGCGGTGAGACGCGCCATCGCCTCCGCATTCTCTTTATATCGGGCATCGCGCGTATTGATACTGGTCTTGAGAACGGCCACGGCCTTCACCCCGGACTGGACTAATTATAAAAACGATCATACGTTCGTATCTTGACCCTGGCAATAGCTCAATCGGGAGGACGCCACTTGGCGCGCACGGCAGGCTCATCCGGCGAAAAGACCCTCGCCGCCATCCGTGAAGCGGGGCTCGACCTAATCCACGCGCATGGCTATGAGGCAATGAGTCTGCGCCAGCTCGCCGCCCGCATCGGCCTCCAGCCCGGCTCGCTATACAATCATATCGAGACGAAGCAGGATCTCCTCTTCGACCTTATCCACAATCACATGGTGACGCTGCTGGCGAGCCTGGAAGAGGCGCTCGGCGGCATTGACGATCCGCTGGAGGCACTGAAAGCCTTCATCGCCTTCCACCTCACCTATCACATCGAACGGAAGCGGGAAGTCTTTATCGGCTCGTCCGAGCTTCGCAGCCTTGCGCCGAAAAGCCGCCGGAAGATCGTTGCGCTCCGCCGCACCTATGAAGACCGGCTCTGCGCCATTCTCAAGCAAGGGACTGCCCGCGGCCTGTTCAAAATTGAGGATGTGCGTGTCAGTGCCTATGCCATCCTCGCCATGCTGACCGGTATCTGCACATGGTACGATGCGAAAGGCCGCATCGGGCGGAAGAAGCTCATCGACATTCACACCCGTCTCGTGCTGCAGGGCGTAATGAAATAAACCCGGGAGGAAGCGATGGCAAACGCATCACGGAAATTTCTCGACCGCTGGTATGCCTATGTCGAGAACCACGATCCCGCGTTGCTCGATACGCTCGTCGCCGAAGACGCGAT
>JAJLKS010000329.1:0-5024 GCA_033838765.1 Alphaproteobacteria bacterium | reverse complement strand
ACCTGACCGGCTTTGCGGCGTCGATCCTGCGGCGCGGCGTCGACTTCGCACAAATTCCGACGACGCTCCTCTCGCAGGTCGACAGTTCCGTCGGCGGCAAGACCGGCATAAACACGAAGCACGGCAAGAACCTCGCAGGCGCATTCCATCAGCCGCGCCTCGTCCTCGCCGATACCGATGCGCTCGAAACGCTGCCGATGCGGGAATTCCTCGCAGGCTATGCCGAAGTCGTGAAATACGGCCTGATCGGAGATCGCGATTTCTTCGACTGGCTGGAGACAAATCTCGACAGTCTGAAGCAGGGCGATATCGACGCCCGCATCCACGCCATCGTGAAAAGCTGCGAGGCAAAGGCCGCAACGGTCGCCGCCGACGCGCGCGAGGGCGGCGTGCGCGCCCTTCTCAACCTCGGACATACCTTCGGCCATGCGCTGGAGGCGGCAACGGACTTCTCGGACCGCCTCGTGCATGGCGAGGGCGTCGCCATCGGCATGGCGCTTGCCTTCGAGCTTTCGGCCCGCCTCGGCCTCTGCCCCGGTCAGGACGCGATACGCGTTCGCAAGCATCTCGAACGCGCGGGGCTTCCCTGTCGCCTGTCCGACGTACCCGGAGGATTGCCGGATGCGGATACGCTCGTCGCCCTGATGGGCCAGGACAAGAAGGTCGTCGACGGCAAACTCACCTTCATCCTCGCCCGCGGCATCGGCGAAGCCTTCATCACGCGCGACGTCGATCCCGGCGCCTTGCTTGAACTTCTGCGGGAGAGGGAGCCCGCCTGACCATGGACTCGCTGGGTCTCGGTGTCATTCTGGGCGCCATCGTAATGCTGCTCGTGCTTTCGGGTTTCTTCTCCGGCTCGGAAACGGCGCTGACGGCCGCGTCGCGCGCGCGCATGCACCGCCTCGCCGAGGAAGGGAGCAAGAAGGCGCGCGTCGTCCTGAAGCTCACCGACGACCGTGAAAGGCTGATCGGCGCCATCCTGCTCGGCAACAACCTCGTCAATATTCTTGCCTCCGCCCTTGCAACGAGCCTCTTCCTCGCCCTTTTCGGCGATGCAGGCGTCGTCTACGCCACATTGGTCATGACGGCTGTGGTGCTGATCTTCTCCGAAGTCGCGCCCAAGACATTCGCGATCACCAACACCGACCGCGTCGCGCTTGCCGTTTCCCAGCCGCTTCGCCTGATCATTTTCGTATTTGCGCCGGTAACGGCCGCCGTGCAGTTCATCGTGCGCCACACCTTCCGCATCTTCGGCCTCAATGTGGACGATACGCAGCAGGTTCTCTCCGCTCACGAAGAATTGCGCGGCGCCATCAACCTGCATCACCACGAAGGCAGCGTGGTCAAGATCGACCGTGACATGCTGGGCGGCATTCTCGATCTGCGCGACCTCGAAGTCAGCGACATCATGGTTCACCGCAAGAACATTGCGATGATCGATGCGGATCAGGCGAACGCCGAGATCATCGCGCAGGCGCTCGCAAGCCCGCACACCCGCATCCCGCTCTGGCGCGACGAACAGGAAAATATCGTCGGCGTGCTGCATGCAAAGGATCTGCTGCGCGCACTATCAAGCGCAGGCTGGCGGCCGGAGGCAATCGACATTCTCGGTATCGCGACCAAGCCCTGGTTCGTGCCGGACAGCACGACGTTGCAGGATCAGCTCAATGCCTTCCTGAAACAGAAGTCGCATTTCGCCCTCGTCGTCGATGAATATGGCGAGCTGATGGGCCTCATCACGCTTGAGGACATTCTCGAGGAAATCGTCGGCGAAATTTCCGACGAGCATGACGTCGAAGTCGCCGGCGTACGCGCACAGCCCGACGGCAGCGTGATCGTCAACGGCTCGGTGCCGATCCGCGATCTCAACCGCGCCTTCGACTGGAGCCTGCCGGACGACGAGGCAACGACTGTTGCCGGTCTCGTCATTCATGAAGCACGCGCCATCCCCGAAATCGGGCAGACCTTCACCTTCCACGGATTCCGCTTCGAGATCCTGCGGCGTCACCGCAATCAGGTTGCCCAGCTGCGCATTGCGCCGGAGCGGCACATGCAGAAGAAAAAAGGCGCCGCCGAGTAGACCTTAGTCCCGGCCTGCCGCCGCCTCTTCCGGCGTCAATGTCTTCATCGTGAGGGCGTGGACAGGATTGCCCATCTCTTCGCGCAGCGCCGCCGTGACGAGCCTTTGCCGCTCCACGCGGCTGCGGCCTGAAAACGCGGTGGAAACAACCGTCACCCGGAAATGGGTTTCACCTTCCGGCCGGTGTCCGGCATGTCCCTTGTGAAGATGCGATTCGTCGACGATTTCGAGCCTTTCGGGCGTCAGAGCCTGTTGTAGCTTGCGTCTGATTGTCTCCGCGACCGGCATGGCCAATTCCGCTACTCTGTTCCTTAACCTGAAGGTCGCCATGCTTCCTTGTTTTGGACCCCGAGCCAACCCATAATTTGACCGTGAAACTGACGTCGAAATATTTCGATTCCATCCGGATCGCCCCTCGCAAGCAGCGCGGCGTGGAACAGCCCCCTCATATCCGCCGCATGATGCGCGAAGAGGCGCCAAAGCGTTGCGAATGGGCCGGTTGCCGCGAACAGGGCAGGTTCCGCGCGCCGCGCGCCAACGCCCCGGCATCGGGAAATCCGCTCGAATCCGGCTCATCCGGCCAGTACAGCTGGTTTTGCGAGGGCCATATCCGCGAGTTCAATCAGAACTACGACTTCTTCAAGGGCATGAGCGACGAGGACGTGGCGGCATTCCAGCGCGAGGCGCTGACCGGGCACCGTCCGACCTGGGGCCTCGGTGTGAACGCCGCCAAGGCGGCATTCGGCTCGCCCTTCGCTTCGCGCCTTCGCCAGGGCTCGCCTTTTCGCGACAGCTTTGGCTTTTTTGACGAGGGCCCGGAGCAGGAGCGCCCCGAAGCGCGGGAAACGCGGCGTAAGCCTCGTGTTTTGGAGCAACAGGCGCTCGACACGCTGGATTTGCCGGCCTCCGCAACCTTGAATGAGATCAAGGCACGGTATAAGGAACTTGTAAAAAGGCACCACCCGGACGCCAATGGCGGGGACAGGTCTGCCGAGGAGCGTCTACGCAAGGTCATCCAGGCCTACGATTACCTCCGCAAAAGCGGCTTCTGCTCATAAGCGGCGGGGCGGCACAGGCAGGCCAGCTACTCGCCCCGTCAGGCGGTACTAAGGCCCGGCAGACTGCGGCCGGACGACTATTCGCGGGAGCCGGAACTCAGGTACCGGCGCTGAACCTCATAAGTACGGAAGTAGGCCTAGGATGAGCTTCGAAGCAAGAAACGGCATGTCGGAAAATCTCCCGGACAAGAAGGTCAATGTCCGCGACGTGTTCAAGATCGACATCGATATGGAAGTTCCGGCGTTTTCGGAGCCGAATGAATATGTCCCCGATTTCGATCCGGATTACCTGTTCGACAAGGACACGACGATCGCCCTTCTGGCGGGCTTTGCCTATAACCGCCGCGTCATCGTCCAGGGCTATCACGGCACCGGCAAATCGACCCATGTCGAGCAGGTGGCCGCGCGCCTCAACTGGCCCTGCGTCCGCATCAACCTCGACAGCCATATCAGCCGTATCGACCTTGTCGGCAAGGACGCCATCGTCCTGAAGGAAGGCAAGCAGGTCACCGAGTTCCGCGAAGGCATCCTGCCCTGGGCTCTGCAGCACCCCGTCGCCCTCGTCTTCGACGAATATGACGCCGGCCGCCCGGACGTGATGTTCGTGATCCAGCGCGTGCTCGAAGCCTCGGGCAAGCTGACGCTGCTCGATCAGAACCGCGTCATCCGCCCGCATCCGGCTTTCCGCCTCTTCGCCACGGCGAACACTGTCGGCCTCGGCGACACGTCCGGCCTCTATCACGGCACGCAGCAGATCAACCAGGGCCAGATGGACCGCTGGAACATCGTGACCGTGCTGAACTATCTGCCGCATGAGGCCGAAGTGAACATCATGCTGTCGAAGCTGAAGAGCTACGACACGGAAGAAGGCCGCAAGACGATCAATGCCATGGTCCGCGTCGCGGATCTCACGCGCTCCGCCTTCATCAATGGCGACGTCTCCACCGTCATGAGCCCGCGCACCGTGCTCACCTGGGCCGAAAATGCACGCATCTTCGGCGGCGATGTCGGCTTCGCCTTCCGCGTGACCTTCCTCAACAAATGCGACGAGCTCGAACGCGCCACCGTGGCCGAGTTCTACCAGCGCTGCTTCGGTCAGGATCTCCCTGACTCTGCTGCAAACATCAAGGTCGCCTGACAATCGAGTGAGGCCGCCCCTTGAAAGGGGGCGGTTCGGCATCGCATGAAGTCCAAGGAAAGCCCCGTCGAGCCGTTCAAGCGTGCGTTGAGCCTTACGATGCGCACGATTGCAGAGCAGCCGGAGCTCAACGTCACCTTCGGAACGGAAGCGCCGGGCCTTCGCGGCCTGCGTGCCCGCTTGCCGATGCCAAGCCGCACCCTGCCGCCGGAAGAAGTCGCGCAGGTCCGCGGTGTGTCGGACGCCTATGCGCTGCGCATTGCCCATCACGATGAAAAGCTGAACGCGAGCCTTCAGCCCGAAGGCGGCAATGCCCTTGCCGTGTTCGATGCGGTGGAACAGGCGCGTTGCGAAGCGATCGGCGCCAACCAGATGGCAGGCATGGCGCAGAACCTGACAGCCGCACTTGAACAGCGCTATGCCGCGCGCGGCTACGACCGCATCTCCTCGCGTGAGGAAGCGCCGCTCGCCGAAGCCGTCGCGATGATCGTGCGCGAAAAACTCACTGGCGAGGCACCGCCCCCTTCGGCGCAGAAGCTCGTCGAACAATGGCGCGGCTGGATCGAGGAAAAGGCCGGTTCCGATCTCGAGCGTCTGCATGATCTGATCGATGATCAGGCAGCCTTTGCGCGCGCCACGCGCGACATTCTCGTCGATCTCGATATGGGCGACGAACTTGGCGAATCCCCCGATCAGTCGTCCGACGATGCCGAGGATCAGGAAGGCGACAGCGAACAGAGCTCGGACG
>JAJLKS010000328.1:0-3102 GCA_033838765.1 Alphaproteobacteria bacterium | reverse complement strand
GCGGCAAGCTGCGCGGCCTGGGTCCGCGACAAATCCTTCGCGCTCACGCCGAAATAATGCTGCGCGGCAGCTTCCGCCCCATATATGCCGGGACCGAATTCGATCACGTTCAGATAGAGCTCGAGTATCCGCTTCTTGCCGAGCAGCGTCTCGAGCCAGACGGTGATATAGGCCTCCGCGCCCTTGCGGAAGAAGGTGCGGTTCGGCCAGAGGAAGAGATTCTTCGCCGTCTGCATGCTGATCGTGCTCGCGCCATGCAGCGAGCCGCCGCGCCGCATGCGCTGCATCGCCGTGTCGACGGCCTCCCAGTCGAAGCCGCCATGACTGCAGAACTTCCCGTCTTCGGCGGCGATCACCGCGCGCTGGAGATTTGGCGAGATATCCGGCAGCGGCACCCAGTCCTTCGTGAGGCCATGCCCTTCCACCGCGCGGATCATCATGAGCGGCGTGACGGGCGGCGGCACCACCGCATAGATCAGAATGGCGAAGGCAGGCGCGAAAAAGAGAAACGCCGCAAACCGGGCCGCATAGAGAGCGGCAAGGCGCCAGGCGGGCCGGGGCCGCGGCGCTTCGGCTGCCGCCCTCTCCCTGAACCGGTCGCCGCCGGGCCCTTCTGGTTTCAAATCGATGCTCATGCCGGCGCGATCATCCGCAGCCTGCCGCAGGCGTACAAGAGATTTCCGCCGGGAACGGCCCGCAAACCGGCAGCAACACGGCGATTTTTTGCGGGGAACGCTTTCCGGTCACACGCGTTTTTCCATCAGCAACCACGGAGGAAAACGTGATGACAAAGACAGCGATTGCGATGGCCGCAGCCGCGTTTCTCTTTACGGCGGGCTGCACGGAACTCAACAGGACCGAGTCCGGCGCGCTTTCGGGCGGCGCCATCGGTGCGGGCGTCGGCGCGGCGGCAGGCGCCATTACCGGCGGTTCGGCCACCACAGGCGCGGTGATCGGCGGCGCGGTCGGCGCCGCGGCGGGCGGCTACAAGGGCTGCCGCGAAGAAGGAAAGTGCTGAGGCACTGCCCCAGCCCCGACAAGAGAAGGCCCGGCGGCTTCGGCCCCGGGCCTTTTGCTTGCGCTCCTGCCTCGCCGCATTTCCATAAATGCGGCACAATATCACACTTAAATTTTGGATTATTGGACCTTACATGTGTTCAAATTTCAGGGGCAAGCCCCGGAACACAATGGAGTTGAGCCATGACAGAAGCCTTCAGTCCGGACGTTGCCGGCTTCTTCGACAAGGCGACATCGACCGTCACCTATGTCGTCTCCGACCCGAAGACGCGCAAGGCTGCCGTGATCGACGCCGTCCTCGACTACGACCCGGCCTCGGGCCGCATTTCCCATGAATGCGCCGACCGCGTGGCAGCCTTCGTCGAGGAAAAGAGCCTGACGGTGGAGTGGGTTCTCGACACGCACGCCCATGCCGACCACCTGACCGCGACGGCGGCACTGCGCGAACGCTTCGGCGCGAAAAGCGGCATTGGCGAACACATCGCCGATATCCAGTCCTATTGGCGCAAGGTCTTCAACATGCCCTATGTCGCAGCCGACGGGACGCCTTATGACCGGCTCTTTGCAGATGGCGACAGCTTCACCATCGGCAGCATGCCTGCGCGCGTGATCCACACGCCGGGCCATACAGCCGCCGACATCACCTATGTCGTGGGCGACGCCGCCTTTGTCGGCGATACGCTTTTCATGCCGGACTACGGCACCGCCCGGACCGACTTCCCCGGCGGCGACGCCCACACGCTTTATGCCTCGATCCGCAAGATCCTGGCGCTGCCCGGGGAAACCCGGGTCTTTGTCGGTCACGACTATCTGCCCGAGACGCGGACGGATGTGCGCTGGGAATCGACGGTCGCCGAACAGCGCAAGTCGAACAGGCATGTGCATGAAGGCGTGAGCGAAGAGGAATTCGTCAAGACGCGCGAGGAACGGAATGCAAAGCTCGGCTCGCCGCGCCTTCTCTATCCCTCGCTGCAGGTGAATATTCGCGGCGGTCATCTGCCGGAACCGGAAGGGGATGGCTCGGTCTATCTGAAAACGCCCGTGCGGAACGCGAGCTGAGGAAAGACAAATGGAAAACTTCACACCGGTTTCGGGCCTCATCGGCGGCATGCTGATCGGCGCGTCCGCCGCATTGTTCCTCATGCTCAACGGGCGCATCGCCGGTATCAGCGGCATTCTGGGCGGCGCGCTGGAGCAGGGATCGGCCGATGGCGCCTGGCGCTATGCCTTTCTTGCAGGCCTCGTCGCCGCGCCCGCCGCATGGGCGGCGTTCATTCCGGTGACCGTCGAGATCGAGGCATCGGCACCGCTGCTCATCGCCGCCGGTCTCCTCGTCGGCTTCGGCACACGGCTCGGCAGCGGCTGCACCAGCGGCCACGGCGTTTGCGGCATCTCGCGCCTTTCGTTCCGATCCATCGCGGCGACGGCGACATTCATGGCATTCGGTTTTCTGACCGTCTTCGTCATGCGTCATGTGATCGGAGGCTGACATGAACAGGAATACCGTACTCGCCGCCTTCGCGGCAGGCGCAATCTTCGGCCTCGGCCTCGTCATTTCCGGCATGGCGAACCCGGCCAAGGTGCTCGGCTTTCTCGACATCGCGGGCAACTGGGACCCGACGCTCGCCTTCGTGATGGGCGGCGCCATTCTCGTTGCCTTCCCGGCCTTCCAGTGGGGCACGCGCCGAGCGAAGCCGATGTTCGCCGAAAAATGGTCGCTCCCCGATCGCAGCGATATCGACGCGCGGCTTCTGGCGGGCGCGGCGCTATTCGGCATCGGCTGGGGCATCGCGGGCTTCTGCCCGGGGCCGGCCCTTGCCGCCATCGGCATCGTGCCCATTGAAGCGCTGATCTTCGCCGCCTCGATGATCGCCGGTGCGCTCGCCTATCGCTTCACGCTCGGCCGTTAACCAATAAGGAAAACCGGGGTCAAATGGCCCCATTTCCGCCATTCTGAGGCCCCGAAGTCCCGCGAGACTCGTCCATCGAATCAACGGAGATGGAGACCATCGTGAAAAAGTCAGCAACGGCCCTGGCGATTGCCGCCCTCTTCCTGACCACGGGATGCACCAACCTCAGCAAGAC
>JAJLKS010000327.1:0-1275 GCA_033838765.1 Alphaproteobacteria bacterium | reverse complement strand
AAATAGGCAAAGGCGTCATGCGTGGTGATGACCTTGCGCTTCTCCGCTGGCAGCCGTCCGATTTCCGCGCGCGCCCATTCATGGAGCTTCATGAGTTCCGTGATGTAGCTCTCCGCATTCGCCTGATAGAGCGTCGCGTTCGCCGGGTCCTTCTCCGCCAGCGCATCGGCGATGTTGCGGACATAGATGACGCCGTTGCGCAGATCCTGCCAGGCATGCGGATCGAAATCCTGCGGCGCCTCCGGATAGCCGTGCTCGTCATGACCATGTGAATGCCCGTGGTCGTGCCCATGCCCGTGGCTATGTCCTTGACCCTCTTCATAGGCGATCGGGTTCACGCCGAAACTTGCCGTTACATATTTGGCTTTCGATTTCGCCGACGCCGCAAGGCGCACGAGCCAGGGCTCGAAGCCGAGCCCGTTGATGATGAGAACATCCGCTTCCGCGAGCATCGCCACATCGGCCGGCCCCGGCTCGAAGACATGCGCATCCGCATCCGGCCCCACAAGCGAAGTCACGGTCGCGCGGCTCCCCGCCACGTTCCGCGCCATGTCGGCTAGGATGCTGAAACTCGTGACGATCCTGAGCGGCGCCGGTTCTTCCGCCCGCGCGGGCAGCGCGGCAAATCCAAGCGCGATGGAAAGGCAGAGCGCGAACAGATGTCTCATCGCTGTCTCCTCACTCGTGGAAATGGGCGCGCGGGAAATAGCGCGTGCGCAGGCTGTCCCGCGTACCGATCATGATCGACCCGATATAGAAAAGCCCCGCCGTCAGCACGATGGACGGGCCGGACGGCAGGTTGAAATTGTAGGAAAGCAGAAGTCCGATAAAGCCCGCCATGAAGGCAAGCGCGGATGACAGCGCCGCAAGCGACCAGACGGCCCCCGCCCAGAAGCGCGCGGCGGCGGCAGGCAATATCATCAGGCCGAGCGCCATCAGCGTGCCGAGTGCCTGAAACCCCGCAACGAGGTTCACCACCACAAGCGACAGAAACACGAAATGCCAGATCGTGCCGCCGCCCGTCGTCGCGCGCAGAAACGCCGGATCGAAACATTCGATGACGAGCGGCCGGTAGATCGCGGCAAGCGTCACCACCGTCAGCGTGGCGATGGAGGCGATCAGGATCAGCGCATCGTCCGTCACCGAGAGAATGGTGCCGAACAGCACATGCAGAAGGTCGACGCTCGATCCCCGCATCGAGACAAGCAGAACGCCAAGCGCGAGGCTGATGAGATAGAAGCCCGCAAGGCTCGCATCCTCGCGCAGCGCCGTCGT
>JAJLKS010000326.1:0-2194 GCA_033838765.1 Alphaproteobacteria bacterium | reverse complement strand
CCTCGAAACCGTATTTCGATTTCAGCCACAGCCAGAAGGCGCTCACCGTCGCATCCGACACCATGATCGGTTTGCCCTTCATATCGGCAATGCTTTTCACGTCGTCGCGCGGATGGGTGATGAAGACCTGCGGGTCTTTCTGGAACGACGCCATCACCGCTTTTGCGCCGGCTTCCGCGGCTGCGATGTTGAGCGGAATGAAATTGTTGGAGCCGAGACCGAATTCCACCGTATGTGCCGCCAGAAGCTGCGGCACGTTCACGCCGGGCCCGCCCTGCAGGATGCGCACATTGAGCCCCGCTTCCTCGTAATAGCCATTGGCGAGCGCCTGATAGAAGCCGCCATGTTCCGCCTGCGCCTTCCAGTCGGTGGCGAAGGTGACGGTCTTGAGGCTGCCCGAGGCATCGCCCCCCGGCCGCACCACCAGGATGATGGCCAGGGCAACGGCTACGGCAGCGGCAATGCAGCCGATAATCAGATTGCGGTTCATGGAAGTCTCCCCGGGAAGGCGCTTCGTCGCTCGAACGGGGAGGATGGTAACAGCGCCCGTGCCCAAGGGCTACTGCGGGCGGGTCCGGTGGCAGTCAGTCCGGGTTCAAAGCGGCTCGCAGTTTGCCTGCCGGCGGAGCGCGTCGATCTCGACCGCGGCGTCATCCGTGGGGACGAGCGACCGGAACAGCACGATGCCCCGCGTGCTCGGCGCGACGATGACCGGAACGCCACCCTCGACCACCATGTCCTCGCGGCCAGTCAGGATGATCTCGATGCGCTTGCTGGGCACCTGCCGGTCGTTGACCACGAAGAAATTGTCGGTATTGGCGGCGAAGGCCGAAAGCGACCAGTAAGTGTCCGGCACCGGCGAGGTCAGGCGCACCGGCCGGTCCGACACGTCATAGACGCAGGCCGTGTAGAGCAGGTCCGGGCTCGGCCGCACGATCCCGCGCGACGCTGCCGTTGCCCGGTCTGGATAGGTCGCCTTGTTCACGCCGCCCGCCTGCGAGGAAATGCCGGCCATGGCGCGGTTCATGATGCCATAGGGCAGGGCGAACACGGTGAGGATGTGAAACACCGCTGCAAGAGCGGCAGCACCTGCGATCCAGAGGGGCCAGGTTTTCATGACGCGCATGCCTCCTTGGCAATCTGCGGCAGCACGATCCCCGAGGGATTTCGGGCTGCGCTTTCGTCCGGGTTGTAGAGCCGGAGAGTGAGAGTGAATGTGGCATCGTTTTGGCCCTGGCCCGTCGGGATCCAGTTCCCGTCCGTCTCCTCAGGGCCAACCGTGATGGCGAAGCTGCCATCCGCGTTCCGCGCCACCGTCTCGCCGCCATAGGAGTAGCGGTCCTGTGGATTCGAAACGAGATAGTGATCGTCGCCATAAAGCGTGATGCTCCACCAGCGTGCCGGCGGATCGTTGCCTTCGACCTTGTAGCTGCAGCCGGAGCGCAGGCGCTCGCCGCCGCTGTCGCGCGCGGCGGTGAAATAGATCGTCTCGTCACGATTGAGCGCGAGCAGCCCCGCCACCGCCACACGCGCCCGCGTGTAGGGATCGGCTTCCTTGCTTCCGATGGTGAGGTCCGTTTCCCACGGCCCGTTGGCGATCTGGCCGCCAAGCCCGCCTGCGCGCACGATGAGGAGCGCAGAACCCACGCCAAGCGCGAGCGCCACAACCACCGTAGCCAACAGCTTCAGGGCAAGCTTCAAGAATTCCCCCCACTGAGCCCTTCTGGGCCCAAGGTCATCCGGCGTACCGTCCCGCTACACCCCCATGAGCGAATCAGCACGGTCACCATCCAATCGTGCCGTCGCGCAACAGTCAAAGGGATATTCCCGGTCTGGTTAACGGACTTGCGAGGGCGCTCAATCGCCTGCCAGTTCCTCGCGTTTCATTTCAAGCTCGAGCCACTGTTCCTCGGCCGCCGAAAGCTCCGCTTTCAGCCGGTCGAGCGTCGCGCTCAGCTTGTGGAAGGCATCCGCATCGCGCGAATAGAGGTCGGGATCGGCGAGCGTCTGCTCCGCCGCCGCAATCTCGCTTTCGAGCTTCGGCATCCGCTTCTGCAGTTCGTCCAGCGCGCGGGCATCCTTGTAGCTGAGCTTGGTCTGCGCCTTCGCCCGCTCCGCCTTCGGCGCGGAAGCCGCCTGCTTCTGTTCGGGCCTCGCGCGTTCCCTGTGCTGGCGCTGCCAGTCGGAATAGCCG
>JAJLKS010000325.1:0-1821 GCA_033838765.1 Alphaproteobacteria bacterium | reverse complement strand
CCCGGTTTCACAAATCCGGACACCAATCTGAAACTGCAGAAGCCGCAGCTCGATATCGATGTGAACCGCGAAAAGGTGGTCGATGCAGGCATCGACGTGGCCACCGTCGGACGGACGCTCGAGACGCTGCTCGGCGGCCGGCAGATCACGCGCTATGAGCAGGGCGGCAAGCAATATGACGTGATCGTGCAGGTGGCCGATGACGAGCGGCGCACGCCCACCGATATCAGCAACATCTATGTGCGCGGAGGCAAGGGAGAGATGGTGCAGCTCTCCAATCTCGTGACAGTGGATGAAGTCGTCGCACCGAATTCGCTCAACCGCTTCAACCAGCTTCGCGCCGCTACGATTTCGGCGGGTCTTGCGCCCGGCTATTCGACGGGCGAGGCGCTGGCCTTTCTCGATGCGACGGCTGCGCGCATCCTCCCGCCGGTAGCGCAAACGGATGTCGACGGGCAGTTGCGCGAATTCGTGAAGTCGTCCGGTACGATCATGGTGACGTTCGTTCTGGCGCTGATCTTCATCTATCTCGTTCTGTCGGCGCAGTTCGAAAGTTTCATCGATCCACTGGTCATTCTCATCAGCGTGCCTCTTTCGATTGCCGGTGCCCTGATGCTCCTCTTCCTCACCGATACGACGCTCAACATCTACAGTCAGGTGGGATTGATCACGCTTGTCGGCCTCATCAGCAAGCACGGCATTCTGATCGTCGAATTCTCGAACCAGCTTCGGGAAAAGGGTATGGCGGTCTATGACGCGGTGATCGAGGCCTCCAGCATGCGCCTGCGGCCTATTCTCATGACGACGGGCGCGATGGCGCTTGGTGCCGTGCCGCTGGCGCTTGCCTCCGGCGCGGGCGCGGAGAGCCGCCGTTCCATCGGCTATGTCATCGTGGGCGGCATCACCTTCGGCACGCTGCTGACGCTATTCGTCGTGCCGACGGTCTATCTGCTGATCGCCAACTGGCGCGAGAAGCGGCAGGCGGCGAAGGCCGCCGCGTCGCCGGCACCGGCGGAATAGACCTCAGAAGAAGCGGGCAATCCTGATCTGCAGATAGTCGTCATCCGCGACGCTGTAGACAGGATCGCGCCTCGGGACATCCGCGAAGAAATGACCTTCGATGGAGATGCGGAAATTTTCCGCGAGGCGCCGCTCGCCCTGCAGACGGAAGCCGAGGGCGCCGGTTTCCGTGTCCACCGTGGTGCCTGCCAGCAGGCTCGTCGATGCGACGTCGTTGGCCGCCCAGCGCAGCGCAAAGAAGGCATCGTCCTGATAGGGATTGCGCTGGTTCATGCCGCGCGAGTCCCAGGCATATTCGACGACGGTGCCGAGATCGCCATCCGTGCCGAAGACGCCGTAGAAGGAATATTCGATACCGCCTGTGACCGCGCCGTAATCGTCGCCGAGTTCGCGTCGGCCGAAGCCTTCGAGCTTGTAGAGCCATGGGCCGATCGTCGCCTGAAGGTCGAGCGAGGCCTGCTTCATCTGCGGATAAAAGGGCGCGAGCACTAGATTGCCGCCGCTGTCGAAGGCGGGATTCAGTACGGGATCGCGCGCCGTGCCCTGAAAATAGGAGAGGCCGAGGTCGAAGTCGCCAAACGTGTTGGAGTATCGGCCGGCAAAGGCCGGGTGCCAGTCTTCAGCGCCGCTCTCATAGGTGGTCAGGTCCCGGTCGACCGGGATGTCGGTTGCCGGACGGCCGTCGCGACCGGGGAAATTGCGCTCTCGGAACCATGGCAGCAGGAAGGCTTCGAATGTTCCGAAGGATTGCATGGTGCGCAGGCGGATCATCGGCTGGCCGAGCTTCACTTCCTGCTTGAT
>JAJLKS010000324.1:0-2601 GCA_033838765.1 Alphaproteobacteria bacterium | reverse complement strand
CATCGTCTTTGCCAAGCCCACCATGCGGATGTGGCTTCTGCTCCTCGTCATCCTGCCCTTCTGGACGAACCTGCTGATCCGCACCTATGCGCTGATCGCGGTGCTGCGCACCAACGGTTTCATCAATAGCGGGCTCGACTGGCTCGTCACCCATGCCGACTGGCTGCTCTCCTTTGTCGGCCTTGGCGACAACATGCTGATCGGCCCCTACCGGCCGATGGAGCTGCTCTACAACAACACGGCCGTCATTTTCGGCCTCGTCTATGTGCATCTGCCCTTCATGGTGCTGCCGCTCTACGCCGCGCTCGACAGGCTGGACCGTTCCTATCTCGAGGCGAGCCTCGACCTCGGCGCGGGCCATTTCCGCACCTTCTTCCTGATCGTGGTGCCGCTGGCGCTGCCCGGCATCGCATCCGGCGTCATCATCACCTTCATTCCGGCGATGGGCTCCTACCTGACGCCGGACCTGCTGGGCGGCACGGACAGCTACATGATCGCCAATGTGATCGCGAGCCAGTTCAAGCAGGCGAACAACTGGCCCTTCGGCGCCGCGCTTTCGTTCCTGCTCATGTATGCGACCTTCTTCGCACTCGCGATCCGCGCCGTGCTGATGAAGAAGGAAGGAAGGGGAGACAGACGATGAGGAACTGGCGATGAGGGCCGGGCGATGAAACTTTTCCGCCGCAATCCCGATCCGATGGGACCGCTCGACTATGCGCGGCGCTTCTGGCTGCGCGCCTTCGTGGCGGTGACGCTCTTCTTCCTCTATGCGCCGATCGTCGGACTCATGGCGTTCAGCTTCAACGACAGCCGGCGCAATGTCGTCTGGCGCGGCTTCACGACCGACTATTACGTGAAGTTCTGGAACAACGAGTCGCTGATGCTGGCCTTTGCCAACTCGCTGACCATTGCCGTGATGACCACCATCGTCGCCACCTTCCTCGGCGCGCTGACGGCTTACGTGCTCTGGCGCTACCGCTTTCCCGGCAAGGCGGTCTATGAAGGCGGCATGGCGCTGCCCATCGTGATCCCGGAAATCTGCATGGGCGTTGCGATGATGGTGTTCTTCGCGCGGATCGGCTGGCCTTCGGGGCTTCCCTGGCCGTTCAATCTCGGCTCCATCACGATCGCGCATATCGCCTTCGCCTTCCCCTTCGCGGCCATCGTCATCCGGGCGCGGCTCGAGAGCTTCAACCGCGAATTGTCGGAATGCGCGCGCGATCTCGGCGCCAGCGAATATCGCGTCTTCCGCGACATCGTGGTGCCTCACATGAAGCCCGGCCTGATCGCGGGCGGCCTGCTCGCCTTCACGCTCTCGCTCGACGACTTCGTCATCACCTTCTTCACCGCCGGTCCCGACACCGTGACCTTCCCTGTGAAGATCTATTCCATGGTGCGCTTCTCCGTGACGCCCGAAGTGAACGCCGCTTCGACCGTCCTCATTCTGGTGACGCTGGTCGTGACCACGATTGCGCTATGGGTCCAGAACCGTAACAACATGATCGGCAAGTCCGCCCACTAGGAATTCGAGATAGCCATGTCCGACGCGCCCATCATCCAGATCAAGAACGTCTCCAAGCTCTATGGCGGCACCGTGAAGGCGGTGGACGGCGTGGACCTTGAAGTCGGGCGCGGCGAGTTCTTCGCCTTGCTCGGACCTTCGGGCTGCGGCAAGACCACGCTCTTGCGCATGCTTGCGGGCTTCGAAGTGCCGACCGGCGGACAGGTCATCATCGACGGACACGACATGGCGACCGTGCAGCCGAACAAGCGGCCGGTGAACATGGTGTTCCAGTCCTATGCGGTGTTCCCGCATATGTCGGTCGAGCAGAATGTCGGCTATGGCCTCAGGATGGAGCGCCGTCCCGGAAAGGAAATCCGCGAGCGCGTCGCGGAGGCTCTCGATCTCGTGAAGCTCGGCCATCTCGGCAAGCGCATGCCGGACGAAATGTCCGGCGGCCAGCGCCAGCGCGTCGCCCTTGCCCGCGCGCTCGTGAAGCGGCCCTCCGTGCTGCTGCTCGACGAACCGCTTTCCGCGCTCGACGCAAAGCTCCGCGAAGCGATGCAGCTCGAACTCGTACGCCTGCAGAAGACGGTCGGCATCACCTTCGTCATCGTCACGCATGACCAGTCGGAAGCGCTCTCCATGGCGAACCGCATCGCCGTCATGAACCAGGGCAAGGTGCAGCAGGTGGCGCCGCCCGCCCAGCTCTATGAAATGCCGGCAAACCGCTTCGTTGCGGACTTCATCGGCAAGATCAACATGATCGAGGGCGATTCAGCGGCGGCCGGCGACGGCGAGGTGCGCGTGAAGGCGAACCCGCTGGGCGAGGTGACGCTGAAAGGCACTGCGACGGGCAAGGTGGCGCTTGCCGTGCGGCCCGAAAAGATTTTCGTGGACGAAAAGGAACCCACCGACCCGAACCTCATCAAGGTGAAGGGCAAGGTGGGTGAAGTCGCCTATTTCGGCAGCTACTCGAATGTCTTTTTCGATATCGGCCTCGGCCAGCCGCTCCAGGCCGACATTTCGAACGTGTCGAGCGACATCGAGGAATATACGTTCAAGGCCGGAGAGCAATACTGGATCTACTGGCGCAAGTC
>JAJLKS010000323.1:0-3419 GCA_033838765.1 Alphaproteobacteria bacterium | reverse complement strand
ACAAATATGTCCATGACCAGACTCTGCGCATGGCCAATCACGGTCTTACGCCGCTCGAAATCGCCGAGGCGCTGAAGCTGCCGCCGACGCTTGCCGCCGAATGGTACACGCGCGGCTATTACGGCACGCTCAATCACAATGCGAAGGCGGTCTATCAGCGTTATCTGGGCTGGTTCGACGGCAATCCCGCCAACCTCCACAAGCATCCGCCGGTTGAGGCCGCAAGGCGCTATGTCGATCTTGCAGGCGGCGCGGATGCGCTTCTTGCCAAGGGGCGAGACGCCTTTGCGAGGGGTGATTACCGCTGGGTCTGTGAACTCGTGAACCATCTTGTCTTCGCCGATCCGGGCAATGCCGATGCGCGTCACCTGCAGGCGGATGCGCTGGAACAGCTTGGCTATCAGGCGGAGTCCGGCCCCTGGCGTGCCTTCTATCTCACGGCTGCGATGGAACTTCGCAATCCGCGTCCCCCGTCTGACACGCCGCGTCAGGGCGCGGCCGGTCAGTTGCGGACCCTCCCGGCCGAACAATTGCTCGACTCGCTCTCCGTCCGCCTGAATGGCGAAAAGGCCGGCGCGCGCGAATTCGCCTTCAACATCCGCTTTACGGACGCGAGGGAACATTTCCTGGTGACGGTGGAGAATGCGGTCTTCCACCATTATCCCAAGCGTGAACTGAAATCCGCGCCAACCATATCGCTCACGCGAGAAGCGCTGGTGAACCTCGTCACCGGCGAAATTTCGCTGCCGCATGAAACAGTCTCGATAGAGGGCGATGCCGCCACCTTCGCGGATTTCATTGCGCTGCTCGATCGCTTCGATTTCTGGTTCGAAATCGTCATGCCTTGATGGGCTTTGCCACTCGCCTTGCGTACCGGGAGAAAAGAATGAAGAACGACGTCAACCGCCAGTTTCGCCTGAAGACGCGGCCCACCGGCCGCATCGAGAAATCGAACTTCGATTTCGTCGAGGAGACGATTCCCGAGCCCGGTCCCGGCGAGGCGCTTGTCCGCGTGCTTTACCTCAGCCTCGATCCGACGAACCGCATCTGGATGAGCGACATGGACCAGTACATGCCGCCGGTGGCGATCGGCGAAGTCATGCGCGGCGGTGGTGTCGGCGTCGTCGTGAAATCCAACTCCGCCCGCTACAAGGAAGGCGATCATGTGAGCGGCCTCACTGGCTGGCAGGATTACTGCCTCGCCGATGAGGAGCTGCGCGCCATGTCCGTTCTGCCGCAGGGATTGCCTGTCGATCTGCCCGTCATGCTCGGCGCTTGCGGCATGACCGGCCTTACCGCCTATTTCGGTCTGCTGGATCTCGGCCGCCCGAAGCCCGGCGAGACGGTCGTCGTTTCCGCTGCGGCGGGCGCTGTCGGTTCCGTCGTCGGTCAGATCGCGAAGATAAAGGGCTGCCGTGCGGTCGGGATTGCGGGCGGGCCGGACAAATGCCGCCACATCGTCGAGGATCTCGGCTTCGACGCAGCGGTCGACTACAAGCGCGCGGATTGGCGCGAGCAGCTCGCCGCCGCAACACCGGATGGCATCGACGTCAATTTCGAGAATGTCGGCGGGGAAATCATGGAAGCCGTCATGGCGCGGATGAACCTGTTCAGCCGTATGCCGCTTTGCGGCATGATCTCCGGCTACAACACCGGCGATCCCGCGATGCGCGGCGATTTCTCGCCCATCCTGATGCGCCGGATCGAGGTACGCGGCTTCATCGTCATCGACTTCATGGAGAAGTTCGCGGAAGGCGCCATGCAGCTTGCGCAATGGGTGCTCGAGGGCAAGCTGAAGCACCGCGAGACGATCGTGGACGGGCTTGAAAACGCGCCTGTCGCCGTTAACCGTCTCTTCGACGGCGGCAACATCGGCAAGCTGGTGGTGAAAGTCTCCGGCACGGCCTGACAGGCACCTGCAGACGCCGTTTCGCGTCGCTAATTGGTCCATACTGTGTCCGGCAGGCGACAGTCCGCCGGATTCCCGCCCTTGCGGGCCGCACGGCACCGTCTACATTCTGTATTGTGAGTGAAGCGGCCCCGCTATCCGGGCTGAGGAAAGCGAGAGAACCATGACTGTACGCGGACGTATTTCCACCGGCGTTCATTTTCGGACCTTTGCATTTGGCGCCGCGCTTCTCATCGCCCCTTGTGCGGCCCATGCCGAAGAACCGGGCGGCGAAGCGCCCGCACCTTCGGGCGAGATCCAGTACGAACTCTCGGATCCCGTCGGCTCGCCCCCGGTGAACTACCGCTCCGGATATGACGAGGAATTCGACACGCCTGAACAGCACGACGCGGAAATGTATGCCGAGGAATATGAGCGCCGGAAGCAGGAAGAGCAGATCAAGGCGCGGGAACAGCTCGACCGGATCAACAATTTCTCGTCGGGTGCCGTGACGACCGACGGCGTCATGGGCGGCCGCTAGTAGTCCCACTTCCAGTTGACGCCGACATCGCTCGATGCGTCGTTGCCAATCTTCGTTTCCACGCTGACATTCGGCGTCACGTCGATTTCGACTTTCACGCTGGAATCGCTTGCAAGCGCGCCCTGTTCGACGCCGACATAGAAACCTTCCCGCAGATACCGGCCGGCGGAAACCGTTGTGCCGCCAGAGCTTCCCTGGTCGACGCGCAACACGTCGAGGCCGAGCGTGTCCTGGATCTGGCCAAGCACGCCGAAGCCGCCGATTCCGCCGCCTGAAAGCTCCGCAGCCGTATTGGCAAGTTGCGCCGCTTCGAAAGCAGTCAGCTCTCCCACACCCTTGCCGAAAAGGATGCGCGAAATGATTTCGTCGCGCGGCAGCGAAGGCGAGGAACTAAGCGAGATGGCGGGTGAGGAACCGCGTCCGCTCAGGCCGACCGTCGCGGAAAAATCGCTGCGAGCATAGTCGAGCGCAATGTCGAGAAGCGGGTTGACCGGGCGCTCGCCGGCAAATACGACGCGTCCGCGGGAAAGCGTGAACGTCTTTCCGGCGAAGTCGAGGGTTCCGCGCTCCGATGTCAGGACACCTTCGACAACCGGGTCTTCCGCGAGCCCGGTAACTCGAACAGAACCTGTCCAGAGCGAGTCGACGCCGCGCCCTGCGACACGCGCCGGAGGATTGCCGATGGCGAGCGTCACATCGAGTTCGAGCGGCAGGGGCTCCGCCGCCTCAGGTTCTTCGACGGTATCGGCTTCCTCCGGGCCCTGCACGATGATGACATCGATCTGCGAGACGCCACCGGGAAGCTGTTGAGGGATCAGATAGCGCGCCTCGGTCGTCGTGATCTGTCCTTCAAGCCTGAGCGGTTCATCTAGGCTCGGCGGAAGTGCCGCCCCCGTCAGTGCGAGATCGCCTTCGACCGAGAGCACGAGATCGCGCCGGCTCACCATGCGCATGTTGTCGAAACGCGCACGAATATCTGTGGGCGTCGCG
>JAJLKS010000322.1:0-9779 GCA_033838765.1 Alphaproteobacteria bacterium | reverse complement strand
CCATCGGCGCGCATCGCCGCGATGCGCAGCTCATGCGCGTGGGCGAACCGGCCGCGATCCTGCAGCTCGCGCTGATCGCCTTTTCCTTCGGCGCGCTGACCTATGCCTTCGTCGTGTCGGACTTCTCCGTGAAGCTCGTCTACGACCACTCCCATTCCCTCAAGCCGATGATCTTCAAGATCAGCGGTGTCTGGGGCAATCACGAAGGCTCGATGCTTCTCTGGGTGCTGATCCTCGCGCTGTTCGGCGCCATGGTCGCGCTTTTCGGCAAGAACCTGCCCGACACTCTGCGCGCCCGCGTGCTGGCCGTGCAGGCCTCAATCGCGCTCGCCTTCATCATGTTCGTGGTCTTCACCTCGAATCCCTTTGCGCGCCTCGACCCGGCGCCCTTCGAGGGGACCGGGCTCAACCCGCTGCTGCAGGATCGTGCGCTCGCCTTCCATCCGCCCTGGCTCTATGCGGGCTATGTCGGCTTCTCGATGACCTTTTCATTTGCGGTCGCAGCGCTGATCGAAGGGCGCGTCGATGCGAGCTGGGCACGATGGGTGAGGCCCTGGACGCTGATGGCCTGGCTGTCGCTCACCATCGGCATCGCCATGGGCTCATGGTGGGCCTATTACACGCTCGGCTGGGGCGGCTTCTGGTTCTGGGACCCGGTGGAAAATGCCTCGCTCATGCCCTGGATCGCGGGAACGGCGCTGCTTCATTCCGCGATCGTGGCCGAAAAGCGCGGCGCGCTGAAAAGCTGGACGATTTTGCTGGCGATCCTCGCCTTCTCGCTGTCGCTTCTCGGCACATTCCTCGTGCGCTCCGGCGTGCTGACCTCGGTTCATGCCTTCGCGGTCGACCCCGCTCGCGGCAGCGTCATTCTCGGCATTCTGATCTTCTTCGTCGGCGGCTCGCTCGCGCTATATGCGTGGCGCGCGCCGATGCTCAAGACAGGCGGCATCTTCGCGCCGGTGAGCCGCGAAGGCGCGCTGCTTGTGAACAACATGCTGCTGGCGGCGGCCACGGCGTCGGTCTTCATAGGTACGCTCTATCCGCTGTTTCTCGATGCGCTGACTGGCGCAAAGATTACGGTGGGGCCGCCCTTCTTCAACTACACCTTTGCGCCGATCTTCGTGCTGCTGTTCCTTCTCGTACCGTTCGGGCCTTTCCTCGGCTGGAAACGTGCGGATATCGCGGCGGCGGCAGAACGGCTCTACGCCGCGGCCGGTCTTGCCTTCCTTGCCTTGCTCGTATCCTTCGCCTTCTTCTATGACGGTCCGTTCCTGGCGCCCTTCGGTATGGCGCTCGCCGTATGGCTTGTCGCCGGCGCGCTGGCGGAGCTGGCATGGCGCATCAGGCTCTTCTCGACGCCGCTTGCTGAAAGCATGGGGCGTGCACGCCGCATGCCGCGCGCGGCCTGGGGCACGGCGCTCGCGCATGGCGGTCTCGGCATCTGCCTTGCGGGCGTCATCGGCGTCACCGCATGGAGCGAGGAACTCATCACCTCCGTGGCGCCAGGCGAGAGCACCGAAATCGGCGGCTACACGCTGACGCTGGAAGGCGTCGCGCTCCGAGACGGACCGAACTTCGATGCGATGGTCGGCGTCGTGCGGGTTGCGCGCGATGGCCGCGATCTCGGCGTGCTGACGCCGGAAAAGCGCCGCTTCGCCGCAGAACGTCAGGAAAAGACCGAACCGGCGATCCGCACCAACGGTATTTCCGATCTTTATGTCGTGCTTGGCGAACAGGCGGGCGACGGAAAATGGGTGCTGCGCGCCTATCACAACAATCTTGCGCCGCTGATCTGGATCGGCGGCTGCATCATGGCGATAGGCGGCGTCTTCTCGCTGATGGACCGCAGGCTTCGCGTCGGCGCTCCGACAGGCGCCCGCCAGCGGCTCGTGCCCGCAGCGGCGGAGTAGGGCGATGCGCAGCATCATAGCCGCGCTGCTGCTCTGCTTCGCGATTGCCGCGCCGTCCTTCGCACTGGTCGATCCGTCCGAGCGCCTCGACGATCCGGTGCAGGAGCAGCGTGCCCGCGCCATATCGAAGAATCTGCGCTGCATGGTCTGTCAGAACCAGTCGATCGACGATTCCGACGCGGAACTCGCGGGCGATCTGCGCCGTGTCGTGCGCGAACGTATTGCGGCGGGCGACACGGACGCCGAAGTCTATGACTTCGTCGTAGCGCGCTACGGCGACTTCGTGCTGATGACGCCGCGCTTCGGTCCGGCGACGCTGCTGCTCTGGCTTGGGCCGCTGCTCGTTCTCGTTCTGGGTGGGGCGATCGTGCTTGCGGTGATGCGCCGCCAGAAGCAACGGCAGGCGGAGCCCACATTGAGCCCGGCCGAGACCGCGAAACTCGCCGCCCTGCTCGAAAAGAGCGAGAATCCGCGAGATTGACGGGGATTTGCCGTCACGATTTCGCCTTACACCGATGTAATGATCCGGACATGATTTGGAAAGGATCAGGACATGATCCTGTTCCTCAACCATGCCGCCATCCATGTCCCCGCCGGGGCAGGCAGGCTTGAACAACGTCACGGGAGTTTGAGAGATGCGGAACGGTCGAAACGGTACCCTGCGCCGCCCGGCGCTGACACTCGTACTGGCGGGCGTCGTTGCGCTCGGCCTGGGCTCGGCCAGCGTGGTGGCGAACCCGGAGCCGCTCGATACGCGCTCCGCCGCGCCTTCCGCCAATGCGCTGGATCGTCTGCCGAGCTTCGCCGACCTTGTGGAGAAGGTGAACCCTGCGGTCGTCTCGATCCGCGTCAACGAGGATGTCGCGCCGCAGGCCGGTATCCCCGAGCTTCCCTTCCCGCCGGGCAGCCCGTTCGAACGCTTCTTCCGCGATATGCAGCCGCAGGGCCGTGACGGCGCACCACGCCGCCGCCAGGCGACCTCGCTCGGTTCGGGCTTCCTGATCTCCGCCGATGGCTACATCGTCACCAACAATCATGTCGTCGGCGAGGGCAAGGACATCACGGTCGTCCGCGACGACGGCACGGAAATGGCGGCAAAGCTCATTGGCCGCGATCCGAAGACCGACCTCGCACTTGTGAAAGTCGAGTCCAAGTCGCCGCTGCCCTATGTGGCCTTCGGCAATTCCGACAGTGTGCGCGTCGGCGACTGGGTGCTGGCCGTCGGCAATCCCTTCGGTCTCGGCGGCACGGTGACGACGGGTATCGTCTCGGCGCGCGGGCGCGAGATCGGCGCCGGACCCTATGACGATTTCATCCAGATCGATGCCTCGATCAACCGCGGCAATTCCGGCGGCCCGACCTTCGACGTGCATGGCAATGTCGTTGGCGTGAACACGGCGATCTATTCGCCGACCGGCGGCAGCGTCGGCATCGGCTTCGCCATTCCGTCCTCGATCGCCGAGCGCGTGATTGCGCAGCTCAAGGACGACGGCAAGGTGACGCGCGGCTGGCTCGGCGTGACGATCCAGCAGGTGGACGAGGATCTTGCGGCCTCGCTGGGGCTCGACAAGGCGCGCGGCGCACTTGTGGCCCAGGTCGCAAAGGACAGCCCTGCGGAGAATGCCGGTATCCGGGCCGGCGACGTGATCCTGAATGTGAACGGCAAGGAAATGGAAGACGTCCGCGCGGTGAGCCGCACGGTGGCCGATCTCGAGCCCGACACGCGCGCCGAGATCGTGGTCTGGCGCGATGAAAACCGCCGCACCATCCGTGCGCGGATCGGCGTCTTCCCGGAAAATCCGGACATGGCGGCAGCAGACACCGAGGAGACCGCGCCGGAGACCGGCACCACGGAAAGCCTCGGTCTCGCGCTCACATCGAGCCCGGATGGGGTCGTGGTCCAGAATGTGGACCCGGCGAGCGATGCCGCCGAAAAAGGCATTCGCCCCGGCGACGTGATCGTCAAGGTGTCCGGCAAGGACGTGAAGTCGCCGGCGGACGTTGTCGCCGGTGTCGACGAAGCAACCAAGGCGAAGAAGAGCTCCGTGCTTCTGCTTCTTCGCAGCAACGACCAGCAGCGCTTCGTGGCGCTGACGCTCGACAAGTCGTAACGGTCGGACGCCGTCGGGGGACGGGTGTCCGCGCGGAACGCGCGGTCCCCGCCTTTCCGAAGGAGGGATCGCAAAGGCGCGCCGCCGATGCTCATCCCCCGCGGCATCGGCGGCGTTGTCCGCCGCTCAAGGTCAGGAACTGGTGAAGCGATGCGCATTCTTGTGATTGAGGACGACCTGGAAGCCGCCGCCTATGCGGTCAAGGGGCTGCGGGAAAGCGGCCACATCGTCGATCATGCGGCGGATGGCGAGGAAGGACTGACGCTCGCACTTTCCAGCACCTTCGATGTGCTGATCGTCGACCACATGCTGCCAAAGCGCGACGGGCTTTCCGTTGTCGAGACGCTGCGCGAGGAAGGCGTACGTACGCCTGTCCTCTTCCTGTCGGCGCTTGGCGAGGTGGACGACCGCATCAAGGGCCTGAAGGCCGGCGGCGACGACTATCTGACCAAGCCCTATGCCTTCGCCGAACTGCTGGCCCGGATCGAGGTGCTGGTGCGCCGGGCGAACCCGGACCAGGTGCGAACCCGGCTTCAGGTCGGAAATCTCGAAATCGACCTCCTTGCCCGCAAGGTCATGCGGGAGGGGCAGGAAATCGACCTGCAGCCCCGCGAGTTCCGCCTTCTCGAGTACCTCATGAAGCATGCCGGTCAGGTCGTCACCCGGACCATGCTGCTCGAAAATGTCTGGGAGTATCACTTCGATCCGCAAACGAACGTGATCGACGTCCATATTTCGCGGCTCCGGGCCAAGATCGACAAGAATTTCGAGCAGCCGCTCTTGCACACCGTGCGGGGTGCGGGATACTCGCTCCGTGCCGCTGATTAAACTCCTCAAGACCTCGACCTTCCGGCTCGCGGTCATTTACCTCGCCCTGTTCGCCGCCTCGGCGATCACGTTGCTGGCCTATGTCTACTGGAACACGGCAGGTTTCCTCGCCCGCCAGACGGACGAGGCCGTGGAGGCGGAGATCGGCGGCCTTGCCGAGCAGTATCGGCAGGGCGGGCTGCCGCTCCTTGTGCACACGGTCATCCAGCGGTCGCGCGACCCGGGCCAGAGCCTCTATCTCGTGCTCGATCCGGCGGGCCGTGTGCTCGCCGGCACGCTCGACGCGCGCCCGCAGGCCGAGCCCGGTCCCGATGGCTGGTTCGACTTCAATTACAACCGGAAGACGCTGGATGGCACCGAGGTCAAGGCCGCGCGCGCCCGGGCCTTTTTTCTGCAGGAAGGCTTCTACCTGCTGGTCGGCCGCGACGTGCAGGAACGGCGCGAAATCGAAAGTCTCATCACCAATGCGCTGATCTGGGCGATCGGCCTCACAGTCGCGCTCGGCCTTGCAGGCGGGCTCTTCATGAGCCGCAACATGCTGGCGCGTGTCGACGAGATCAACCGGTCGAGCCTCGACATCATGGGCGGCGATCTTTCGCAGCGCCTTCCGATTGCCGGAACCGGCGACGAACTCGACCAGCTCGGCCAGAACCTGAATGCGATGCTCGAACAGATCGAGGCGCTGATGATCGGCATGCGGCAGGTGACGGACAATGTCGCCCATGACCTGCGCAGCCCGCTCAACCGCCTGCGCAACCGCCTTGAAGTGACCCTGATGCAGGATGCCTCGAAAGAGGATTACAAGCTCGCGCTCGAAAAGACGATTGCGGAAGCCGACAATCTGCTCGGCACATTCAACGCACTGCTGATGATCGCCCGCGCCGAGGCGGGATCGCTGCGGGACGCGATGTCATGGGTCGATCTGAGCGCCACGGTGCAGGATGTCGCCGAGCTTTACGAGCCACTGGCCGACGAAAATGGCCTTGAGCTGAAGGTCCTGGCGGAGCCGGGGCTGATGATCTGGGGCAACCGCGAATTGCTGTCGCAGGCGGTGGCCAATCTTCTCGACAATGCGATCAAGCATGGCCTGCCGCAGAACGCGGACAATGAGCGGATGATCGAGATTTCGGCAAGGCCCGATACGGCGCGATCCGGGCGCGGCGTCGTGCTGTCGGTGGCAGACAGGGGCCCCGGCATTCCGCCTGAGGAACGTCAGCATGTGCTGGAACGGTTCGTCCGGCTGGAGGCAAGCCGCAACACGCCGGGCTCCGGCCTCGGCCTCAGCCTCGTCGCCGCCGTTGCGCGGCTCCATGGCGGCACGATAGAGCTTGGCGACAATGAGCCGGGCTTGCGCGTATCGATGTCGCTGCCGGTTTCCGGCCGTTGAGTTTCAGGGGAATCTGCTAGGCTGCCGCCGTTTCGAGGCATGAGGCGGCATCCGAGCCGTTCGGGAAAACATGACGACACTTCGCGAAAATGGATCGAACGCCCCTGCGCCATTCGATGAGGCGCGCGTTGCCCGCGAGATGGAAGATCTTGAAGCGGCGGTCGCAGCAAAGGAGGATCCGGCGCTTGCCGCCCTCATGCGCGATCCGGCCGCGCAACACCTTGTCCGTTCCATATTCGGCAATTCGCCTTTCCTTGGCCGTATCATCCGTCTCCATCCAGACTGGTTGCCGCGACTGCTGAACCGCGCGCCCGAAGATGCGATGGACGATCTGCTTGCTCGTGCAGCCGCCGCGCGCGACCTGGAAAAGCAGGCGGATGTCATGGCCGCGCTCCGGCATGCAAAGGCGGAAGCGGCGCTCCTTATCGCCTTGGCGGATATCACCGGCGCCTGGTCCCTCGAGAAAGTGACGGGCGCATTGACCGCGTTCGCCGACATGGCCGTCGGCAGCTCTGTCGTCTGGCTGCTCCGCAATGCCGCCGCGCGGGGACAGATCCTCCGCACGCCGCAAGAGGTCTCGCCCGAAGGCTCCGGCCTTGTGCTGCTCGGAATGGGGAAATACGGCTCCGGCGAGCTGAACTATTCAAGCGACATCGACATGGTCGTCTTTTATGAGCCGGGCCAGTTGCCGCTGAAGGACGGGCTCGACGATGGTGAGTTCTTCGTGCGGTTGACGAAAGACCTCGTGAAGATGCTGCAGGAAAGAACGGCGGATGGCTATGTCTTCCGCACCGACCTGCGCCTGCGCCCCGATCCCGGCGGCACGCCCGTTGCCGTTTCGCTGCCTGCGGCCGAAAGCTACTACGAAAGCCGCGGTCAGAACTGGGAACGCGCCGCCTTCATCAAGGCGCGGCCAGTGGCCGGCGACTTGGCGGCGGGCGAACGCCTGCTGAAAACGCTGACGCCTTATGTCTGGCGGAAAAATCTCGACTTCGCCGCTATCGATGACATTCATTCGATGAAGCGTCAGATTCATGCGGTGGGCGGCCACGGGGTGGTCGCCGTTGCCGGGCACAATATCAAGCTCGGGCGCGGCGGCATCCGCGAGATCGAGTTTTTCGTGCAGACACAGCAACTGATCGCGGGCGGTCGCGACTACGACCTTCGCGGCAAGCAGACCTGTCCGATGCTCGAGGAACTCGCCGCAAAGAAATGGATCGCGCCGGAGACGGCTGAAGAGATGAAGGAGGCCTACCGCTTCCTGCGCACGCTCGAGCATCGCCTGCAGATGATAGACGATGAGCAGACCCATTCGCTGCCCGTATCCGACACCGATCTCGACCATGTTGCCTGCTTCATGGGTTTTGCCGGACGCGCGGCATTCGCCGAGGCACTCACGCGGCGGCTCGAATGTGTCCGCGACCATTACGCAAAACTCTTCGAAACCGCACCGCCGCTTGGCGAGGAGGGCGGAAGTCTCGTCTTCACCGGCACGGAGGACGACCCCGAAACGCTTGAAACCCTTCGCGGCCTTGGCTTCACCCGCCCATCCGAAATGTCGGAAGCCATCCGCAGCTGGCATTCCGGCCGTTTTCCTGCAACGCGCGCCACGCGCTCGCGCGAATTGCTGACAAGCCTCATGCCGGCCCTGTTGCGCTCTCTCTCGCGCACGGCAAACCCGGATACGGCCTTCGACCGCTTCGACAAGTTTCTGACCGGCCTGCCTGCCGGGGTGCAACTTTTCTCGATGCTTTACTCAAACCCGCATCTGCTCGACCTGCTGGCCGGCATTTGCGGGACAGCACCGCGGCTTGCAACCTATCTGAGCCAGAACCCGCGCGTGCTCGAGGCGGTTGTCGACCCGGACTTCTTCAAGGTGCTGCCGGGCCGCGAGGAACTGAACCGCAGCCTCAGGGATGCGCTCGTTCATGCCGAGGACTATCAGGACATGCTCGATTTCGCGCGTGTCTGGGCGCGCGAATATCGCTTCCGTCTCGGTGTGCGCGTGCTGTCAGGCAGCGCCGATGCCGAGGAGGCAGGCCCCGCCTATGCTGCGCTTGCGTCCGAGCTTGTGGCCGCGCTTGCGCCCGCCGCCGAAGACAAGGTGGCCGAAAAGCACGGCCGCATCGAAGGCGGCCGCTTCTGCGTCGTGGCCATGGGCAAGCTCGGCAGCGAGGAGATGGGCGCAAGCTCCGATCTCGATCTCATCGTCATCTACGATACGCCCGATGCGGAAGCGCAGTCCGATGGCGAGCGGCCGCTTTATGCCTCGCAATATTATGCGCGCGTCTGCCAGCAGCTCATCAATGCGCTGACAGCCCCGACGGCAGAGGGAAAGCTCTACGAAGTCGATATGCGTCTGCGCCCCTCCGGCAATGCCGGTCCGATCGCGACGGCCTTCGGCAGTTTTGTCTCCTATCAGGAGACGGAAGCCTGGACATGGTAGCATATGGCGCTGACGCGCGCGCGCGTCATCTCCGGTCCGGAGGAATTGCGGACGAGAATTGAAAAGGCCATCGCGGAAACCATCCTGAAAAAGCGTGACAAGGCAAGGATCGCTGCGGATGTCGCCGATATGCGGACGCGGCTGGCGAAGGAAAGGCAGAGCGAGAACCCCTGGGAGCTGAAGCATGTCCGCGGCGGGCTCGTCGATATCGAGTTCATTTGCCAGTACCTTCAGCTTGTCCATGCAAACGGGCACCCGGCCATCCGCCACACGCATACGCGCACCGCGCTTTCGCGCATCGCGGAGGAGGGGCTGTTGCCGTCAGAGATGGCGGACATGCTGGTGCGCGCCATATCGCTCAATCACAATCTGACCCAGGTTATCCGAGTCTGCGTCGAGGGCGTGTTCGATCCTGCGGATGCACCCACCGGATTGAAGTTCCGTCTTGCGCGCGCCGGTGACGCACCGGATTTTGCGACGCTCGAGGCCGATCTTCTGGACAGCCAGCGCCGCGTCCGCGAGGCATTCGAAGCGATTGTCGCCGCCGCTGCTGGCTGAATATTTGCACCGCTGCCATGCCGGCCGGGATGCCGCGCGTTAACCCTGTTCGGGTGAACGCGTTGAATTCGCGACAAATCCCGGCAATTCGTGGTTAACGCGCGCATCCCGTCGGCGTGGATGTGCGTTTGCCCGGCGCGAGACGTATCAATTCGGTACGCTTCGGGTGGGAAAGAACCTGGGTTTGTCTCAGGCCGGGCAGTGTGTGGGGTGAGGACGCATGGAGCGTCGCGACGCAATCGTGATCGGAGCCGGGCTCAATGGGCTCGTTGCCGCCGCCTATCTGGCGCGCGCCGGTCTCGATGTGCTCGTTCTCGACCGCGCTTCTTCGGCGGGCGGCATTGCCATGCCGCATGAAATCGCGCCGGGCTTCCGCCTGCCGCGGTATACGCTTGGCAGTGGCGGCCTTCCGCCGCGTATCGCCGCCGATCTCGATCTCGCACGGCACGGGTTGCGGTTCATTCGCGTGGATGGCGGCGTCACCTGCTTTGCCGATGGGCGCTATGTCGCCAATTACCGCGATGGCATCGTCCACCGCC
>JAJLKS010000321.1:0-5897 GCA_033838765.1 Alphaproteobacteria bacterium | reverse complement strand
CTCGAGGTCGATATGCGCGCGGGCGGCTTCGGCGAGCGAATAGCGCTGCTTCACCTCGATCCTGACGGCGCCCGATTTCACCACCGCGAAGAGATCGTCCGCCATCTCCTGCAAAGCTGTCGGCGACTTCGCGGCGTAGTGATACATGGTCGGCCGGGTGACATAGAGCGAGCCCTTCTGCGCAAGAATGCCGAGGTTCACATCCGTGACCGGGCCCGAGGCATTGCCGAAGCTGACCAGAAGGCCGAGCGGCGCAAGGCAATCGAGCGAGGACATGAAAGTCGACTTGCCGACGCCGTCATAGACGACGGGGAGTTTTTTCCCGCCGGTGATTTCCGCGACGCGCTTTGCGACATCTTCCTTCGTGGAGTCGATGACATGGTCGCAGCCATGCGCGCGGGCGAGCGCTGCTTTCTCCTCCGAACTCGTCGTGCCGATGACGGTGGCACCCAGATGCTTTGCCCATTGGCAGGCGATGAGGCCGACGCCGCCTGCCGCCGCATGCCAGAGGATCGTCTGGCCCTTTTCCACCTTGAATGTCTGGCGGAGCAGGAACTGCGCGGTGAGGCCCTTCAGCATCATGGCGGCGGCCTGTTCGTGGCTGACGCCGTCCGGCACTTTCACGGCGCTCGCGGCGGCGACATTGTTTGCCTCCGCATAGGCGCCGACGGGGCCCGACGCATAGGCGGCGCTGTCGCCCACCTTGAACTGCGTCACGCCTTCGCCGACGGCTTCGACCACGCCCGATGCTTCCATGCCGATGCCCGAAGGAAGCGGCACGGGATAAAGCCCCGAGCGGTGATAGGTGTCGATGAAATTGACGCCGATCGCCTTTGCGCGAACCGTGATCTCGCCGGGCTTCGGGGCGCCGAGCTCCACCTCGCGCAGCGCCATCGCTTCCGGCCCGCCGGTCTTGTCGATGCGGATCGCCTTTATCTTCGTCATTGGTCTTCTCCCTGTTCTTTTATCTTCCGGCGGATCAGCGGCGCGCAAGCGCAAGGGCCGCGCCCGAGGCGATGAGCACGCTGCCGGTGATCCTGTTTCTGATTTTCTGTGCGCGCGCGCCTTTCAGGTAAGGCGCGAGCTTGCCTGCCATCACTGCGAATGTGCCGTCCGACAAGGTGGCGACCACAACGAAAGTTGCAGCGAGAATGACAAGCTGCGGGCCGGCCGGCGCAGAGGCGCTGACGAATTGCGGAAAGAAGGCGGCGTAGAAGGCGAGCGATTTCGGGTTCGTGACGCCGATGACGAAGCCGCGGCGGTAGAGCGTCAGCGCGGATGCCTTGCGCTTCACGGCTTCCGGCAATTCGGGATCGTCATAAGGCGCGCGGAAGGCCTGCACGCCGAGAAAGACGAGATAGGCGGCGCCAATCAGCTTCACCGCATCGGCCCAGGGGCCGAGCGCGGCGAGAAGCGGCGCAAGCCCTGCAAGCACCAGCGCCATATGTACGAGGAGCGCGCTCGATGTGCCGGCAAGCCCCGTCAGCGAGGCGCGCGGCCCATCCGCGATGCCGCAGGCGATAAGCCATGTCACCACCGGCCCCGGCATGACGCAGAGGACGAGGGTTGCGGCAATGAAGCCGAGATAGAGTTCGAGAGACAAGCGGTGCCTCAAAGGAAAACGTCATTGCGAGGAGCGAAGCGACGAAGCAATCCAGAGCGGCGATCGAGGAATGTGCGGTCCTGGATTGCTTCGCTGCGCTCGCAATGACAATGACGGAATCCTACCCCAGATGCCGCGCGAAGAATTTGAGCGTGCGGTCGTTCGCCTCGTCCGCCGTCTTCTTGTCGTAATGCGCGCCGCCGGGCCGCGCAAAGGCATGGTCCATCGCCGGGTAGCGATGGATCGTGACATGGCTGTTGTCGTGGAGGCCCTTCACCACGGCGTCCTGCGCTTCCGGCGGCACGAACTCATCCTTGCCCGCGATGTGGAGCATCAGGGGCGAGGAGATGCCCTTCGCATCGGCAAGGCGGTTCTGGATGTTGACGCCGTAATAGCCGACGGAGGCATCGGCATCCGTGTGACAGGCGGTGAGATAGGCAAGCTGGCCGCCGAGGCAGTAGCCCACCGCGCCGATCTTGCCCGAGGTCATGGGGCGCAGCGCCGAAATGGTCGCGGCGATGTCTTTCACGCCGAGATCGACATCGAACTTGCCGAAAAGGTCGAAGGCCTTTTTCCATTCGGCTTCGCTCTGGTCGGTGATGTCCACGCCGGGCTCGATCCGCCAGAAGAGATCCGGGCAGAGCGCCACATAGCCTTCGGAGGCCAGCCAGTCGCAAAGGTCGCGCATGACCTTGTTGACGCCGAAGATTTCCTGGATGACCACGATGCCGGCTTTGGGGCCCGGCCCTGTGCCGGATTTCGGTTTCGACAGATAGCCGGAAAAGCTGCCGTCGGGGCCCTTGATCGTGATGGTTTCGCCGCTCACTGCACATCTCCTTCGCATCGGGGGAATATCGGAACCGGGACTCTAACGGTCCTTATCCGCCGATGCGAGGGATGTGGTGTGGAAACCGGCGCGCCCTTGTCAGGCGGCGCGGGCTTCCGTGTTGCGTGCGGGGAAGAGAAGTTTCGCGAGACGGCTTTGCGTCCGCGCTTCGATCTTGCCCTCGCTCTCATGGGCGTCCGCGCGGCGAGCGGAGAGAGCGACATCGAAGGCGCTCACATAGCTCGTGGCATAATTGGCAAGGATGTTCATTTAATTCACCGTTTTGTCACGGGGAGGGAGGGGGTTATCCTGCTGCCTCGACCCGTGTATCCTGTTTTACTCTGCTCTATGGCGCTGATATGCGCTTTCCCATGCCATAACTCAAACGATCTTTTTGCACCGCAGTTGTAAGAAAAACTAACATATGGCCACCCGCCGCCTGCCATCTCTCAAAGCCCTGCGCGCCTTCGAGGCGGCGGCGAGGCATGGCAGTTTCTCGGAAGCGGCGCGGGAGCTGAATGTCACCCATGCCGCTATCAGCCATCAGATCAGGGCGCTGGAAGAGGAGCTCGGTGCGCCGCTTTTTCACCGGACGGGCCGCCAGGTCGAGCTGACCGACCGGGGGGCAAAGCTCCTTCCGGTGCTTTCGGCCGGTTTCGACCAGATGGCGGAGGCCTGGGCGCTCGCGGGCGCAAAGGACAGCGCGACGCTCACCGTCTCGGTCGAGCCTTCCTTTGCGGCGCGCTGGCTGGTGCTCCGGCTCGGCAAGTTCAACCGTGCTTACCCCGAGATCGAGTTGCGCCTCCTGCCATCCTCCGAGATCGTCGATTTCGCGCGCGAGGATGTCGATCTCGGCATCCGCTACGGGCTTGGCGGCTGGCCGGATGTGGTGTCGGAAAAGCTTTTCGAGGCGACGGTCTATCCGGTCTGCTCGCCGCTGCTGCTCGACCCGAAGCGCCCGATCCGCAAGCCCGAAGACCTCAAATCCTATCCGCTGCTCCATGAAGAGACGATGCAGCACTGGGTGAACTGGCTCGAACAGGCCGGCGTGAAACACCCGCGCTGGGCGGCGCGGGGCCCGCTTTTCATCGAGGCGTCGCTCGCGCTTCAGGCCGCCGCCGGGGGCCAGGGCGTCGCGCTTGCCAACGACACGCTCGCCATGGCCGATCTCGCGGAAGGAAAGCTCATCCGGCTTTTCGACATGGAGATGCCGGACGAGGAGGGCTACTGGCTCGTCTATCCCGAAGGGAGCCTGAAGAAGCCGAAGGTCAACGCCTTCTGGCGCTGGATCCGCGAGGAAGCGGGGCTCGGGAGCCCCGAGCATCCGAACCCGCCGGAGCCGCTGGCGTCTGCCCGGAAGGCGGGGCGGTAGTGTTTCTTTGCCGGTCGCGCACCTTTGTTTGAGGCCCACCCTCCCTCAGGGGGAGGGTGGGGGACTCATGAAGGCTGTGCCTGCCGTGCCCGCTTCATCTCCGCGACCAGCGCGTCCGCATCCGTGACGGGTAGCGAGCAGGTTTCTCCCGCGCAGACATAGGCTGTGGGCATGCCGTCCAGCGCCGTCTTGCCATGGGCGGGGTGGGAGGCGGGGAGCGACGCGCCATCGGCCACCCGCATCAGCACGCGGGCGGGGCAGGAGACGGAGAAGGCGGCGCGGGCGAGGGGGGCGGTTTCTTCACCGCTTCCAATCAGCACCACCTGGACCGGGCGGAGCCGCGTGTCGAGGCTCGCGATGAAGCTTCCCAAGGGAAAGATGTTCTGCTGCAGCTCGCCGGCGAAGGCGCGGATCAGTTCATCGGCCTTTGCGAGATAGGTGTCCTTCCCCGTCATCAGGCCGAGCCTTGTCAGCACGCCGGGGAGGGTGCCATTGGCGGCGGGCGTCGCGTCGTCCGCAACCGTCCGCCTACGGACGATGAGCGCGGGGGCGTCCGATGCCGTGAAGAAATAGCCGCCATTCGCCTCGTCGGCGTACCACGCGTCGAGTTCGCCGATCAGGCTTTCGGCATCGGCGACGTAAGTCTCGTCGCCCGTCGCCTCGGCGAGCGCGAGCGCGGCATCGGCCATATTGGCGAGGTCGTCCGCCATGGCGAGATGCTGCAGGCGGCCCTCGCGCCAGGCATGATGTAACCGGCCGCTGACTCGCATCGTCTCCATCACGAAGCGGAAGGCGGAGGCAGCCATTTCCACCCATTCGCTTTCATTGAAGGCCGCGCCGGCACGGGCGAGGGCGGCGATCATCAGCCCGTTCCAGTCGGCCAGCACCTTGTCGTCGAAGCCGGGTTTCACGCGCATGTCGCGCTCGGCGAAGAGGCGCGCCTTTAGGGGTTCGAGGGCTGCCTCTTCCTCGTCGCTGAAAGGCGCGTCGGCGCGGGCGAGGCGATTGAGGATGTTGACTCCTTGGTGCGCGTCGCTGTGGGACTGCGCTCCTTGCTCCGCGTGCTCCCAGTTCCCCTCCGCGCTTACGTCATAGACCTGCTTGAAGAGTTCCGCCTCGCCCGGCGTGAAGAGATTGTCGATCTCGGCTTCCGGCCAGACATAGAACTTGCCCTCGACGCCCTCGCTGTCGGCATCGAGAGAGGCGGCAAACGCGCCCTCGGCGGTCGTCATCTCGCGGGCCAGCCATTCGGCCGTTTCGCGGATGCGCCGCGCGTAAAGCGGCTTGCCGGTCTCCGTCCATGCGAGCGTCAGCAGGTCGATCAGCAGGGCATTGTCGTAGAGCATCTTTTCGAAATGCGGCGCGAGCCAGAACTCGTCCACCGAATAGCGCGCATAGCCGCCGCCCAGATGATCGTAGATACCGCCTTCCGACATATGGTCGAGCGCGCGGAAAACAGGCGCCGCGAAGTCGTCCCGGCCGGTCCGCAGATGCACGCGCCAGAGAAGCGAGAGAAGGGGGACTTGCGGGAATTTCGGCGCGCCGCGAATGCCGCCATGAACCGGGTCCATGATCTCGGCGAGCTTCTCCGCGACGATCGCGGAGACTTCCGGCGTCGGCTCGCCTGGCCGCGCCGTCTCGGCCTGTTTCTTCAAGGCGTCGGTCAGCGCCGCGCGGTTCTTGAAAACCTTGGCCGGTTCCTCGCGGAAGATGCGCGCGATTTCCTGCAGGACCTGCACGAAGCCAGGCCGCCCGTAGTTTGCTTCCTTCGGAAAGTAAGTGCCGCCCCAGAAGGGCTCGCCATCCGGCGTCAGGAACATGGTGAGCGGCCAGCCGCCCTGCTGCCCGAGCATGTGAAGCGCCGACATATAGATCGCATCGATGTCGGGCCGTTCCTCGCGGTCGACCTTGATGTTGACGAAGAGCGCGTTCATCACGGCCGCCGTCGCCTCATCCTCGAAACTTTCATGCGCCATGACATGGCACCAGTGGCAGGCGGCATAGCCGACGGAAAGCAGGATCGGCTTTTTCTCCTTGCGCGCCACATTCAGGGCCTCTTCGCCCCAGGGCCGCCAATGCACAGGATTGTCCGCATG
>JAJLKS010000320.1:0-5273 GCA_033838765.1 Alphaproteobacteria bacterium | reverse complement strand
TCACCTTCACCATGTCGAGAACCGGAATGCCCTCGGTGATGCAGACCGCAAGCTCGATACCGGCATCGATCGCCTCAAGGATCGCATCGGCCGCGAAGGGCGGCGGGACATAGATGGCGGACGCCGTGGCGCCGGTCTTTTCGACCGCTTCGGCAACCGTGTCGAAGACCGGCAGGTCGAGATGCTTCGAGCCGCCCTTGCCGGGGCTCACGCCGCCGACCATCTTCGTGCCATAGGCAATCGCCTGTTCCGAATGGAACGTACCCTGATTACCCGTGAAGCCCTGGCAGATGACCTTGGTATTCTTGTCGACGAGAACGGACATTATGCGGCCTCCTTCACGGCTTTGACGATCTTCTCGGCCGCATCGGCGAGGTTGTCCGCGGAAATGATGGGCAGGCCCGATTCCGCCATGATCTTCTTTCCAAGCTCGACATTGGTGCCCTCGAGGCGCACCACCAGCGGCACGCTGAGCGAGACTTCCTTCGCGGCGGCGACGACGCCTTCCGCAATGATGTCGCAGCGCATGATGCCGCCGAAGATGTTGACCAGGATGCCTTCGACGCTGGGGTCGGACAGGATGATCTTGAAGGCCGCAGTGACCTTCTCCTTCGTCGCGCCGCCGCCCACATCGAGGAAGTTCGCAGGCTCGGAGCCGTAGAGCTTGATGATGTCCATCGTCGCCATTGCGAGGCCGGCGCCGTTCACCATGCAGCCGATCTTGCCGTCGAGCTTGATGTAGTTGAGGTCGTATTTCGACGCTTCGACTTCCGACGGATCTTCTTCCGTCAGGTCGCGCAGTTCCACGATGTCCTTGTGACGGTAGAGCGCATTCGAGTCGAAATTCACTTTCGCATCGAGGCAGACGAGCTTGCCCTCGCCCGTGACGACGAGCGGGTTGATCTCGAGCATGCTCATGTCTTCGGCGACGAAGGCCTTGTAGAGCTTCTCGATCAGCGCCACGCCCTGCTTGTTGAGGTCGCCCTCGAGGCCGAGCGCATATGCGACCTTGCGGCCGTGGAAGCTGCTGATGCCCGAGGCCGGATCGACGGAGAAGCTGAGGATCTTTTCCGGCGTCTTCGCGGCCACTTCCTCGATATCCATGCCGCCTTCGGTGGAGGCGATGAAGGAGATGCGCGAGGTGGCGCGGTCGACGAGAACGGAGAGATAGAGTTCGCGCTCGATCGAGGAGCCTTCCTCGATATAGAGGCGATGCACTTCCTTGCCTTCGGGCCCGGTCTGATGCGTGACAAGCGTCGAACCGAGAAGGCGCTTTGCCTCCTTCTCGACATCCTCGACCGACTTCACGACCTTGACGCCGCCGGCCTTGCCGCGGCCGCCCGCATGAATCTGCGCCTTGACGACCCATACCGGGCCGCCGAGATCCCTGGCTTTCTGCACGGCCTCTTCGGGCGTGAACGCCGCATGTCCGCTGGGCACCGCCACACCGTACTTCGCGAGCACGGCCTTGGCCTGGTATTCGTGAATATTCATGAAAAACCGTCCGGCTGGAGAGCGGCGCGGGAAACCGCGACGCCAAAGAAAAATTCGTCCGATAGCTCCGATAGCTAAGTCGGTTGGCTGCGAGTTATACCACCCGAGCGGGCGGGCGCAACCGGCAGATAGGGACGAAAAGCCCTTTGAAACCGGAACCTTCGCTTACAGAAAACTCAGTTGCGCCAGGCACCTAGCGGTGACGCTGCGTCACCGCAGATCGATCTTTTCGATCTTCTCGGAGTCCGCCTGCAGACGAAGATAGAGGCCGTCATAGCCGATCATCGTGCCGCCCCTCCTGACATCGGAGACGCCGCGCAGGAAGACCCGCTCGGCAAGCGCGTTCGGAAGACGCGGCACGACATGCGTATAGACGAGGAGCTTCGCGCCGGCCTCGTTCGCCACTTCGGCCGCCTGAACCGGCGTCGCGTGATAGTCCTGGATGTCATACATGACCTTGGAACGGCGGTCGCCGCGTTCGGCAAGCCCCTCGCCCAGCAGATCGACCATATGGGCGGCGAGCGCCTCGTGGATCATCACATCCGCGCCCTGACCGAACACGGCGAGATTGTGGTCCTTCTTCGTGTCGCCGCTGAAGACGACCGAGCGGCCCTTGTAGTCGATCCTGAAGCCATAGGCGGGATCGACCGGCTCATGGCTCACACGGAAGGCCGTAACGGTCACGCCATCGGCATCGAAGACGGTTACGCCCTTGTCGCGCTCAGGCACGTCGACCGTGATGGGCCGGAAATTCGCGCCTTCCTCGGAGAAGAAGTCGGGACCGTGATGGGCGATCCGGTAGCCGTCATCGAGCGAATAGGCGAGATCGAAGCCCGCCGTCACCGTCTCGACGCCGGGAGGGCCATAGACTGCCAGCGCCTCGCGCCGGCCCGACGCCCAGCTGTTGAGCGCAATGTCGGGCAGGCCGCTGATGTGATCGGAGTGGAAATGGGTGATGAGAACGCCGGTGATGTTGCCGACCGGCAGGCCGAAAGCGGCAAGCCTGTCCCAGCCGCCAAGGCCGGCATCCACCACGAAGACATGCTCGCCCGCATAGACGATGGCGCAGGACTGGGCGCGATCGGGATCGGGCATGGGAGAGCCCGTGCCGCAGAGCACGATATGAAGCGCATCGGGGTCGAGCACGGCGTCGTTGAACGCCATGTTGGACGCAACCACCCGCCGCAGCATCGCGTCCTGCGCCGAGGGCGAGAACCAGATCGTGGCGAAGCCCGCCGCGAACAAGACGAGTATCGCCGCAACCGATGCCGCAATCAGACGCTTCATGGCCATGTTCCTGCCCCCCTGGACACAGTGTTAATGTCGAACATTAATATATGAATTCCCGGCCGGGCAATCAAGATATATTGACACTATATATGCCAATAAAAAAGGGCGGACCCAAGGTCCGCCCTTTCCCCACCGGCATGGAAGCCGGAAGCCCGATTACTTCTTCTTCGCAGGCGCCTTGCCCTTGGCAGCCGCACCCTTGGCGACGGCGGGATCGATCTTCTTGCAGGCGTCCACGAGACCCTTCACCGCATTGACCGAACCCATGAACTGCTTCTTCTCGGAAGCATTGAGGTCGATCTCGACGATGCGCTCGACGCCGCCCGCGCCGATCACCACCGGCACGCCGACATACATGTCCTTCACGCCATATTCGCCGTTGAGATAGGCGGCACAGGGAAGAACGCGCTTCTGGTCCTTCAGATAGGCTTCGGCCATCTGGATGCCCGAAGCGGCCGGCGCATAGAAGGCCGAACCCGTCTTCAGCAGGCCGACGATTTCGGCGCCGCCGTCACGGGTGCGCTGGATGATCTTTTCGAGCTTCTCCTTCGTGGTCCAGCCCATCTTCACCAGATCGGGAAGCGGAATGCCCGAGACCGTCGAGTAGCGCGCCAGCGGCACCATCGTGTCGCCATGACCGCCAAGCACGAAGGCCGTCACGTCTTCAACCGAGACGTTGAACTCTTCGGAGAGGAAATAGCGGAAGCGCGCGCTGTCGAGAACGCCCGCCATGCCGACAACCTTGTTGTGCGGCAGGCCGGAGAACTGACGCAGCGCCCAGACCATCGCGTCGAGCGGGTTGGTGATGCAGACGACAAACGCATTCGGCGCATATTTGGCGATGCCTTCGCCCACCTGCTTCATGACCTTGAGGTTGATGCCGAGCAGGTCGTCGCGGCTCATGCCGGGCTTGCGCGGCACACCGGCGGTGACGATCACGACGTCGGCGCCCTTGATGCCCTTGTAGTCGTTCGCGCCGGACAGCGCGACATTGTAGCCCTCGACCGGCGACGTCTGCGCGAGGTCGAGCGCCTTGCCCTGCGGCAGGCCTTCCGCGATATCGAAGATGACGACATCGCCGAGCTCCTTGAGCCCCGCGAGGAGAGCCAGCGTACCGCCGATCTGGCCGCCGCCGATTAGTGCGATTTTCTTGCGCGCCATGGTGTTGAAGCCTCCGAAATGCCTGCGCCGTGGTTAATCCGGCTGCCTAGTAGCGTGAATCCGCGCCCGCCGCAACGGAGAGCCCGTTTTAAGCCGAAGTTAATGGTTGACTGATATTAACCACGAATTGTGTCTCGCGTTGACACGGGCAGCCGGTGAGCGCCATGATTTTTGGCAGAGTAATGGAGCCGTTCAGCCATATCGCAGCGGGGGCGCGAGGCGGGCACGGTTCGTACCGGGGGCATGTCATGACGTCGATTCTGGCCGGGTGCCGCGCCACCGCGCGGAAAGCGCGCAAATCTGCGCTTCTTCTGGCGGCCGGTGCCGGGCTTCTTGCCCTGCCGGGCTGCGCCGCACCTGCGATCGGCGCGCTCACCGTGGCCGAAGTGCTCACCATTGCAGGCATTTCCTCCTCCATAATGACCGGCCGCGACCTTGGCGAGCATGCGCTCTCGGCGCTGACCGGCAAGGACTGCCGCTTCCTCGAGGCGGCGCTCCGCGAGGGCCGCTCCTTCTGCGAGGACCGGGGCTCGGAAGCGACAAAGGGCGATTTCGGAGGCCTCATCGCCCTCTTCGAGCGAGAAGACGGCTCGAAGGCGGAAACGGCTGTTGCCGCAGCCGATCTCGATCCGCTGACGCTTGGCTTTGCGCCGGTGAACCGCCATGCGGCGCATGAATTCTCGCTCGAAATCGCCCGCGCCGAGGCCCGCAACGCGCCGAAAAAGGCCGTTCATTTCGGCATGATGTCCTCGACATTCGGCCAGTCCTGGGCCTATGAGCTCGACATGAAGCCGGAAACGGGCACGGAGCAGCAACTCGCCGAAGCCGCGCCGGAAAGGCCGGCGGTCACGAGCCTCGGACTACGCCCTGCGCATTCGCCCTATATGGGGCTCTGATCGCTCAATCCGCGCTTCTGAGCGCGATGTAGTCCGCACTCTGCATTTCCATCAGCCGCGACACGGTGCGCTCGAACTCGAACGCGCCGTCGCCCTGTCTGTAAAGCGAAGAGGGCGGCGCTTCGGCCGACAGAATGAGCTTCGTCTTCGCCTCGTAAAGCGCATCGATCAGCGTCACGAAACGCTTGGCCTCGTTGCGCCGCTCCGCCCCCATCACCGGCACGTCGCGGATGATGACCGTGTGGAAGCTCTGCGCGATCTTGAGGTAGTCCGCAGCGCCGAGCGGCCGCGCACAGAGATCGGAAAACGAAAACCGCGCCACGCCATGCATCGCTTCCGGCACCTCGACCGCGCGCCCCTTCAGCGACAGCGTCATCGGCTCGCCATGCGCAGCATCGGTGAGCTTCTCGAACGCATCGTCGAGCGCGGCCA
>JAJLKS010000319.1:0-1604 GCA_033838765.1 Alphaproteobacteria bacterium | reverse complement strand
TTGTCCTCGCATTTGGTCTGAAGGCCTGCAAGGTCCGAGCCCGCGCCCGGCTCCGAATAGCCCTGGCACCAGCGGATTTCGCCGCGCACGATCTTCGGCAGATGTTCCTTCTTCTGCTCTTCGTTTGCGAATTCCAGAAGGGCCGGCCCAAGCATCCAGATGCCGAAGCTCGACAGGGCGGGGCGCGCCTTGATGCGGCGCAGTTCCTGCTGGAGAAAGAGGTTTTCCTCTTTCGTGAGGCCGCCGCCGCCATATTCCTTCGGCCAGGTCGGTGCGGTCCAGCCGCGCGAGGCCATGCGGTCGAGCCAGAGTTTCGCTTCCGGGTTCTTGTACTTGGCGTTGCGGCCGCCCCAGACGGTCTCGTCTTCCGAGGCCATGGGGGTCCGCATGGAGGGAGGGCAATTCTCTTCGAGCCAGGCCCGGGTTTCCTGTCGGAATGTCTCAAGCGCTTCCATCGTCGTCTCTTTCTGCAAGCGGTTCTTGTTGCCGACACAATATCAGCCGGTCTATGGCAGGCAACCGCGAAGCGGCGAAAAGCGGCGGTTCACAAGGGTAGAATCATCCGCTCAAGAGGCTTTATAGCCTGCTGGCCAGTAAGCGGGGATAAGTTGAAAAAGGCCGGTCCTTCGGGACCGGCCTTTGCTGTTCCGTTTCAGGGCGTTCGCGCTCAGGCGACGCCAAGCTCGCGTTTTGCGAATTCCGTTACGCCCTTGTAATCGGCCTTGCCGTTCGGCGCGCGGAAGGGGACGGTGCCGATCAGGATGCGCTTCGGCGTCTTGTAACCTGCGAGCTTGTCGCGAACATGGGCGCGCAGGGCTTCCTCGTCGAAGCTCGATCCCTCATTGAGCTTCACGATGCCGGTGACGGCCTGGCCCCATTTTTCGTCCGGCAGGCCGACGACCAGTGCATCCTCAATGGCGGGATGCGTCTTCAGCACTTCCTCGACCTCTTCGGGATAGACCTTCTCGCCCGCCGTATTGATGCAGACCGAGCCGCGGCCGAGCAGTGTCAGCGTACCGTCCGGCTCGACGAGGCACCAGTCGCCGGGGATCGAATAGCGTTCGCCGCGCACCGTCTTGAAGGTCTTGGCGCTCTTTTCCGGGTCCTTGTAATAGCCGACGGGGATCGGCGCGCCGAGCGCGATGAAGCCCGGCTTGCCGGAGCCCGGCACGACCGGCTCGTCGTTCTCGTCGAAGACCTTGCAGCGTTCGCCGATCTGGAACTTGGCGGTGGCGACCTCGCCATCCTTGGTCACCAGCGAGGAGCCGAGGCCGACGGCTTCGGATGCGCCGAAACTGTCGGTCATGATGGCCTCCGGCATATATTTCAGAAGGCCGCGCTTCACTTCCGTCGACCACATCACACCGGAGGAGATGATCGTGGCGATGGAGGAGAGATCGTATTTGCCGGGCGTTTCTTCCAGCGCGCGCAGCATCGGCTTCGCAAAGGCATCGCCGACGATCGCAACCTGCTGAACCTTGTTGCGGTCGACCGCTTCCCAGAGTTCATGCGGGTCGAGCGAGACGCTGTCGAGCGTGACGACGCAGCCGCCGGAGAGCATGTTGCCATTCGCGGTCAGCAGTCCCGTGCCATGCATCAGCGGG
>JAJLKS010000318.1:0-2385 GCA_033838765.1 Alphaproteobacteria bacterium | reverse complement strand
CGCACCGGTTCAAAGCGAGCCGCCGCGGCAGCAGGCCGCACCGGCGCCCGCAGAACCTGCCCGCCCGGCCCCGGATTCGGGCGCTGACAGAGGTAATGGAGCGGGGTATAACCCCTCCGAACGGAGGGGGCTCGACCGCTTGTTCGAGAACACGACCGGGGAGTAGATGCCTGATTATTCCGGAGTTTCAGGAATGCACGACCAGACGCAGCTCGACCTCCCCCTTGCGGCCCTTGAGCCGAAATCCGCCCGAAAACCGGCCCCCTCACCCCTCTCCCTGACCGACGACGAACTGCACGGCGACAAGCTGCGGGAAGAATGCGGCGTTTTCGGCATTTTCGGCCATCCGGATGCCGCGGCGCTGACGGCGCTCGGCCTGCATGCGCTTCAGCATCGCGGACAGGAAGCGGCCGGCATCGTTGCCTATGACGGCGAACATTTCCATTCGGAGCGGCGGCTCGGGCTTGTTGGCGATCATTTCTCCTCTGCGAAGATGATCGACCGGCTGAGAGGCGATATGGCGGTGGGCCATGTGCGCTATTCGACGACGGGCGAGACGATCCTGCGCAACGTGCAGCCGCTTTTCGCGGATCTGTGGGGCGGCGGCTTCGCAGTGGCGCATAACGGCAATCTGACCAACGCCATCACACTCAGAAATGAGCTGGTGCGCGATGGCGCGATCTTCCAGTCGACATCGGATACGGAAACCATCCTGCAGCTCGTCGCGCGCAGCCGCAAACCGCGCGTGATGGAACGCTTCGTCGATGCGCTTGGCCAGATTCAGGGGGCTTATGCGCTGGTGGCGCTCACCAACAAGAAGCTCATCGGCGCGCGCGACGCGCTGGGCATCCGCCCGCTCATCCTGGGCAAGCTCGCGGGCGCACCGATCTTCTGCTCGGAGACGGTGGCACTCGACATTATCGGTGCGGAATTCGTCCGCGAGGTAGAGCCCGGCGAGATCGTGCAATGCACGCGCGAGAACGGCGAGATCAAGATCGAGTCGCTCCGTCCCTTCCCGGTCCAGAACGTGCGGCCATGCGTCTTCGAATATATCTATTTCGCGGGGCCGGACAGCGTAGTCGGCGGCAAGAGCGTCTATAACGTCCGGAAGCGGCTCGGTCAGGAACTCGCGCGCGAGTCGGCCGTCGAAGCCGACGTCGTGATCCCGGTGCCGGATTCGGGCGTGCCGGCGGCTATCGGCTATGCGGCGGAGTCGGGCGTTCCATTCGAACTCGGTATCATCCGCAACCACTATGTCGGACGCACCTTCATCGAGCCGACACAGCATATTCGTCAGCTCGGTGTGAAGCTGAAACACAACGCGAACCGCGCCATCGTTGAAGGCAAGCGGATCATCCTTGTGGACGACAGCGTGGTCCGCGGCACCACCTCCATCAAGATCGTCAAGATGATGTATGAGGCAGGTGCGAAGGAAGTGCATATGCGGATCGCAAGTCCGCCGATCACCCACTCCGATTTCTATGGCATCGACACGCCGGAACGCGAACAGCTTCTTGCCGCCAATTACGACCTTGAAGGCATGCGCGCCTATATCGGCGTCGACAGTCTTGCCTTCATTTCGGTGGACGGGCTCTACAGGGCGATGGGTTTCAACCATCGCGATAATGAGAACCCGCAGCTCACCGACCATTGTTTCACCGGCGACTATCCGACGCCGCTCACCGACCGGGATGGCGAACAACGCACAAGGCAGCTCTCGCTGCTGGCGGAAATTGCCTGACCCTTTCAAGAACCGGAATTCGACATGACGGGACGTTTGCAGGACCGCGTTGCGGTCATCACCGGCGCATCGCGCGGCATTGGACGCGCGGTGGCGCTCGGCATGGCGGCGGAAGGCGCGCATGTCATTCTCGTGGCGCGCACCGTCGGCGGGCTCGAGGAGGTCGACGACGAGATCAGGAAAGTGGGCGGCAAGGCGACGCTCGTCCCGTTGGACCTGACCGACTTCGCGGCGATAGACCGCCTTGGCGCGACGATTTTCGAACGATGGGGCAAGCTCGACATTCTCGTTGGCAATGCAGGGCTTCTCGGCACGCTGACGCCGATGTCGCATATGGATCCGAAAGACTGGGACAAGACGCTCGCCGTCAACGTCACCGCGAATTACAGGCTGATCCGTTCCTTCGAGCCGCTTCTGCGGCGATCGGATGCGGGCCGCGCAATTTTCGTCACGTCGGGCGCGGCGCATAAGTGCAAGCCATTCTGGGGCGCCTATTCGATCACCAAGGCCGCCCTCGACGCTATGATGAAAACCTGGGCGGCCGAAATCGAGAAGACGCCAATCCGCGTCAATGCAATCAGCCCGGGCCCGACGCGCACCGCAATGCGCAAGAAGGCGATGCCGGGCGAGGACCCGACCTCGCT
>JAJLKS010000317.1:0-2178 GCA_033838765.1 Alphaproteobacteria bacterium | reverse complement strand
ATCGACGTCTGGGGCGCCGATCATTCCGGCTACATCAAGCGCATGAAGGCGGCGATCGAAGGCGTCACCGGCGGCGAAGCCGAATTCGACGTGAAGGTCTGTCAGATGGTCAGGCTTTTCCGCAATGGTGAGCCGGTGCGCATGACGAAGCGGGCAGGCGACTTCGTGACGCTGCGCGATGTGGTAGATGAAGTGGGCAAGGGCGTCTTGCGCTTCATGATGCTGACGCGCAAGAACGATGCGCCGCTCGATTTCGACTTCGCCAAGGTGATGGAACAGTCGCGCGACAATCCCGTTTTCTATGTTCAATACGCATATGCGCGCATTCACTCGGTCCTGCGCAATGCAGCTGAAGCGGGCAGCTGCGATCTGTCCGATGCTGCGCTCGCCAATGCCGATCTGTCGTACCTTTCCGACGAAGCCGAGTTGGCGCTTGTGCGGCTTATGGCGTCATTTCCGAGGCAGGTGGAGCAGGCGGCGCTTGCGCATGAGCCGCACCGGATTGCCTTCTATCTTGACGATCTTGCGGCCGCATTTCATGGATTATGGAACAAGGGTAAGGATGAACCCTCTTTGAGGTTCATTCAGGCGGACGAGCCCGATGCTACGCTTGCAAGGCTGGCCCTGATTCGTGCCGCAGCGCATGTTATCGCTGCCGGATTGGGGATATTGGGGGTCGAACCGATCGAGGAGATGCGCTGATGCCGCGCCGGGACGACGGATGGGACGAAGATCCCGAATATGATTTCGATCCTGATCTAGAGGAATACGAACAATTTGACGATGAGGAGGAAGCGGGTGGCGGTCGGCGCCGCACCTTGATGCTTCTCACCGTACTTGCCCTGCTGGTCGTTTTCGGTGGCGTGGTTCTGCTGGCGTACCGGCAGGGAGCGCCGGATGGTGCGGGGGGCGTCCCGCCTCTCCTGCGTGCGGATGGCGGTCCCGTGAAGGTGCCGCCGGACGATCCGGGCGGACGCAACTTTCCGCATCAGGATGCCGGCGTCTACAATCGTATCACCGGCGATGGCGTCGCTGACACGTCGGAAGGCGAGCAGTTGCTGCCGCCGGCCGAGGAGCCGCTTGCGATAGAAAGCCCCTCGATCAGACCGGAAGACCAGCGCGCCCTCGACCGGATGGCGGAAGCGATCGAGAGCGCTCCGCTGGAAGTGCCGCCTGCCGCCGGTCGAACCGGTGAGGTGGCTGAAGCGCCCGTCGTCGCGGTGCCGGCCGAACCGTCTCCTGTTGAGGTTCAGCCAAGTGAACCCCAGCCCGCGGCTGCTACTGCGCCTGCGGCTTCCGGCGGTCAATATGTCGTGCAGCTTGCAGCGCTGCGAGACGAGCAGTCCGCGCGGGATACGTTCGCCCGTCTGCAATCGCGCTACCCGGATCTGCTTGGCAGCCTGAGCGCCGATATACAGCGTGCCGACCTCGGCGATAGCGGAATCTACTATCGTGCCCGGGCGGGATATCTCGACCGTGCCTCGGCGAACAGCCTTTGCGAGAAGCTGGCAGCGCAGGGGCAAGCCTGCATTGTGAGGGAACGGTGAGCGTCTGCGCTTCGATTTACGGTTGTTCGGGAACGGCGCTCACGGATGAGGAGCGCCGTTTCTTTCGGGATGTGCGTCCCTGGGGCTTCATTCTCTTTGCGCGAAATATCGACGAGCCGGAACAGGTGCGCCGCCTGATCGCCGACCTGCGCGAGGCAGCGGGCCATGAGGCGGAAGTGCTGGTCGATCAGGAGGGGGGCCGCGTGCAGCGGCTTCGTCCGCCGCATTGGCGCGCCTATCCGCCGGGGCGGCGCTTCGGCGAGATTTATGAGAAGGAAGCGGAGACAGGTCTTCATGCGGCGCGTCTCGGCGCGAAGCTGATAGCGGCGGAGCTTCGCTATCTCGGTTTCACGGTGGATTGCCTGCCGGTGCTCGACGTGCCGGTCCCGGGCGCGCATGATGTGATCGGCGACAGGGCCTATTCGCTGAAGCCGGGCCCCGTCGCCGCGCTTGGCCTTGCGGCTTCCGAGGGATTGCTCGCAGGGGGCGTGTTGCCTGTCATCAAGCACATTCCGGGGCATGGCCGTGCAGGGGTAGACAGCCATCTCAGTCTTCCTGTCGTCGACACACCTGCAAGCGAACTCGAAAAGATCGATTTCGCTCCGTTCCATTCACTCCGCCATATGCCGGT
>JAJLKS010000316.1:0-5806 GCA_033838765.1 Alphaproteobacteria bacterium | reverse complement strand
AGAGCCCGTCTCTCACGGCCGCGAGATCGCGCGGGCCGCCCCGGCCCAGCGACAGGCGCGACAGGGCACGGGCAATATCCGGCGCGGATTTGAGCGCCGCCCGGCAATCGCGGCGCATGTCGCGCGCCTCGAAGAACCATTCCACCGCATCGAGGCGGCGATTGATCGCGGCAGGATCGGTGAGGGGCGCTGCGAGGCGGCTTGCCAGTTCGCGCGCGCCTGCGCCGGTCACCGTGCGGTCGATTGTGGCGAGAAGCGAGCCCGCATTTTCGCCCTGGAGCGTCTTGACGAGTTCAAGGTTCGCACGCGTCGCCGCGTCGATCGCCATCGTCTCGCTCGCGGCGACACGGCGGGGCGGCATGAGCGCCGGCATGCGGCCGACCTGCGTCAGTTCCACATAGTCGAGCAGCGCGCCCATGGCGCCGAGTTCGGGCCTCGTGAAACTGCCGAAGGCATCGAGGGCGGAAACGCCGAGATGGGATTTCAGGCGGTGCTCCGCCGAGGCGGACTCGAAGCGGATCGAGGGCAGCGCCGTCAGCCGCGCGCCGGACTGGGCGAGAGTTTCATGCCCGGCGAGCGCTTCCGGCACCAGCAATTCGCCCGGCGAAAGCCGCGCAAGCTCCGCCCCGAGCGCGGCTGCCGTCAGGCTCGTGACCGCGAATTCGCCGGTCGAGACATCGGCCCAGGCAAGGCCATATGCGTCTTCGGCGCCCAGTTTGGCGAGCGCCGCCAGATAGTTGTGGGCGCGGGCATCGAGAAGGGTCTCTTCGGTGAGCGTGCCGGGGGTCACAAGCCGCTGGACGGCGCGGGCGACGACCGATTTCGAGCCGCGCTTCTTCGCCTCTGCCGGGTCTTCGACCTGCTCGCAGACGGCGACCTTGAACCCCTTGCGGATCAGCCGCTCCAGATAGGTGTCATGGGAGTGGACGGGGACGCCGCACATGGGGATGTCCTCGCCCAGATGCTTGCCGCGTTTCGTCAGCGCAATATCGAGAGCTTCCGCCGCGGCAACCGCGTCTTCGAAGAAGAGCTCGTAGAAATCGCCCATCCGGTAGAAAAGCAGGGCGTCCGGCCAGCCGGCCTTGATCTCCAGATATTGCGCCATCATTGGAGTCGCCTCCGCAGGGATAGCGGCGGCGGGCGCGTTTTCGTGGCGGAAGGCAGGGGCGCGTTCGGACATCAGGTCTGGCATGGGCCGGAGAGTATCAGAACCGGCGCGGGCGGAAAGCCGCGATGAGGGCCCCGCCCGTCCCTTCAGGGAGGGGGACAGCCGGCCGAAAGCGCGGCAAAGACACGCAAAATCAACGGAGTTCGCTTGTTATTGGCCGGTCGCCAGCCTAAAAAGCGGGCTCCGATACATGGGCATGATGCCCTGACCGCTTGCCGAACACTCCGGACCAGACATATGAGCAAAAAGCGCCGCCAGTTTACCGACGAGGAAGCGCTCCTCTTCCATTCCCAGGGCAAGCCCGGGAAGCTCGAAATCAATGCCACGAAGCCGATGGCGACGCAGCACGACCTGTCGCTCGCCTACAGCCCCGGCGTCGCGGTGCCGGTGCGCGCGATCGCGGAAAATCCGGATGCGGCCTACGAATATACGAGCAAAGGCAATCTCGTTGCGGTGATCTCGAACGGTACGGCGATCCTCGGGCTCGGCGATCTCGGCGCGCTCGCCTCGAAGCCCGTCATGGAAGGCAAGGCCGTCCTCTTCAAGCGGTTCGCGGATGTCGACTCGATCGACCTCGAAGTCGATACAAAGGATGTCGACGCCTTCATCAATTCGGTGCGCTATCTCGGCCCCTCCTTCGGCGGCATCAACCTCGAAGATATTTCCGCACCCGACTGTTTCGTGATCGAGAGCCGTTTGCGCGAGCTGATGGACATTCCGGTGTTCCATGACGACCAGCACGGCACGGCGATCATCACGGCGGCCGGTCTCATCAATGCGCTCTATCTCACCAGGCGCGATATCAAGGACATCAAGGTCGTCGTGAACGGCGCGGGCTCGGCGGGCATTGCCTGCCTCGAACTCATCAAGGCGATGGGCCTGCCGCACGACAATGCGATCCTCTGCGACACCAAGGGCGTCATCTACAAGGGCCGCACCGAAGGCATGAACCAGTGGAAATCGGCCCATGCCGTGACCACGGACGCGCGCACGCTGGAGGAAGCGATGCAGGGCGCGGATGTCTTTCTCGGCCTTTCGGCCAAGGGCGCGATCAATCAGACGATGGTCGCGTCGATGGCCGCGCAGCCGATCATCTTCGCCATGGCCAATCCCGATCCGGAGATCACGCCGGAAGAAGTGGCGCAGGTGCGCGACGACGCCATCATGGCGACGGGGCGCAGCGACTATCCGAACCAGGTGAACAATGTCCTGGGCTTCCCCTACATCTTCCGCGGCGCGCTCGATGTGCGCGCGAGTGCGATCAACGAGGAAATGAAGATCGCCTGTGCGGAAGCGCTGGCAAAGCTCGCACGCGAAGACGTGCCGGACGAGGTCGCCGCTGCGTATCAGGGCGAGCGTCCCCGCTTCGGTCCGCAATACATCATTCCCGTGCCGTTCGACCCGCGCCTCATCCGCGAGATTCCGCCCGCCGTCGCCAAGGCCGCGATGGATACGGGCGTTGCGCGCGCGCCGATCGTCGACATGGACGCCTACAGGAACCGCCTGCAGGCTCGGCTGAACCCGACAGCCGGCACGCTGCAGGTCATCATGGACAAGGTGCGCCGCGATCCGAAGCGCGTCGTCTTTGCCGAGGGCGAGGAAGAGCGCGTGATCCGCGCCGCCATCGCCTTCCGCGATGCAGGCCTCGGCCATCCCATTCTCGTCGGCCGCGAGGAACAGATCCGCGCGACGATGCGCGAGATCGGTCTCGATGCGAGCGCGGGCCTCGACATCCGCAATGCGCGCGTTTCGGAAAAGGTGCCGGAATATACGGACTTCCTTTACGAAAAGCAGCAGCGCAACGGCTATCTCTATCGCGACTGCCACCGGCTCGTGAGCAATGACCGCAACATCTTCTCCGCCGTCATGGTGGAGCGCGGCGATGCCGACGCGATGGTGACGGGTGTGACGCGCACCTATTCCGTCGCGCTCGAGGAAGTGCGCCGCGTGATCGACGCGGTCGACCACAAGCGGCCCATCGGCGTGACGCTGGTCGTGGCGGGCGGGCGCACCGTGCTCGTCGCCGACACGAACGTCCATGAAATGCCGACGCCGGAAGAGCTTGCCGATATTGCGACGCAGGCGGCAGAAGTCGCGCGCCGCCTCGGCTACGAGCCGCGCGTCGCCATGCTCGCCAATTCGAGCTTCGGAACGCATATCCACGAACGGCCATCCACCGTGCGCGATGCCGTTCGCATTCTCGACCAGCGCAAGGTCGATTTCGAATATGAAGGCGAGATGGCAGCCGATGTCGCGCTCAACCGCGAGACGATGGCGCTCTATCCGTTCTGCCGCCTGACCGACACGGCGAATGTGCTGGTGATGCCCGCGATCCACGCAGCCTCGATTTCGACGAAGCTGCTCCGCGTACTCGGCGGCTCGACGCTGATCGGCCCGCTTCTCGTCGGCCTCAAAAAGCCGGTGCAGATCGTGCCGATGACGGCGACGGTTTCCGACCTCGTCAATATGGCGGCGCTGGCGGCGTATAATCTCTACCGGTGACGCAGGCTGTTACGCCTGCTTGCCCGGCGTGCCGTATTTCGTGCCGAACTTCGAGAGATAGCGGTCGGAAATCTGCGCGACGGGGAAAAGGATCAGCACATCCGTCGTGCCGAACTGCCAGTCGATCACTGCGCCTTCGCCGATATAGCAGCCCGCACGGAGATATCCCTTGATCATGGGCGGCAGCATGCGCAGCGCCTCGCGCTGGTCGAGCGCATCCGCCGGCATGCGGTTCATCTCGACATAGAGATCGGGCAGCGCGCGGACCTTCCAGTCATCCGGCGCGGCATGATGGTGATGGAGCCATGAAAGCGCGGGTGCGAGACTTTCCGGATCGGTGCCCTCGAAGCTCGCACAACCGAACATGACGTCGAGCTTGTGCGCCGTCACATAATGCATGATGCCATGCCAGAGCAGCTCCACCGTCGGCTTGGTTCGATAGGGCGGCAGCACGCAGGAGCGGCCCAGCTCGAGAAAATTGAGATCGGCATGGCGGGCGAGAAGCGGCGCAATGTCATATTCGCTTGCGGTATAGAAACCGCCATGCCGCTCGGCCACTTCCTGGCGGAGGAGCCTGTAGCAGCCGACAACGGCTTCGGGCGGCAGGTCGCCATCGGCGCCTTCGCCTTCCGGCACGAGCGAATGATCGACGACGAGCAGATGATCGCAGATTTCGTCGAAACGGTCGGCGTCGCGCTTGCTCGCCCTCGTCGCCTCGTCAGCATTTGCCGACATTTCCTCATAGAAGACGCGGTAACGAACGGCCTGTGCCGCGTCGATCTCGCGGGCGGAACGGGCAAGCCGAACCTCCAGCGCGCCCTTGCGGCCATAGCTCACCGGGCCGGCCGTCTGCGCCGCATTGGCGGCAAGCGCGACCGCGCCCTGATTCATGTCTCTCGAAGTCATTAAGCCGGAACCTGAACCCAAATCCGCGTCATTCCCCACGCGCCCCACACTCCGCGCGGGCAACTCCATTGCCGCACGATCCCCCCAGACCGCGTTTGCCCTGTCACCGGCAAGCCCCTGTACGGCCATGTTTTATATCCTTTCATCATCGCCGCCCTCTGCCAAGCAAAGCTGGCAGGGTGCGCGCACAAGTGTCCGGATCGCTTGTCGCAGACCGGGGCGACAGTTTCATGTCGCCTGCAACACCTTGAAAGTAAAGACCTTTCTTTCAAGTCGCGACGGCAGGCGCGGGGTCTTGCGAGGGGCGCGGCTGGAAGGCCATGACGATGAGAATCAGTACGATCGCGGGCAGCCCCATGATTGCCGTGGTTACGAAGAAGGGGATGTAGCCAGCCGTCTGGGCCGTGAGGTGGGCAGCCATGTCCATGAAAGGCCGTGTGAAGACCTCCGACGCCGAAAACCCGTCCACCATGATTCCGGATTGGCCGCCGATCAGCTTGCCGGGCAGCGCGAAGGCCGAGCTGAACAGGGCATATTGCGTGGCCGCGAAATTGTGGTTCACGAGGCTCGACATATAAGCGATGAGGCAGGTGCCCGCGAAGCCGCCCGAGAAATTCTCGACCGAGATGGTGACGGCGAGCGCCGCCGGATCGGCGCCCTGAAAGACGAGCCAGACGAAAACGAGATTCGTGCCGGTGGCGGCGATGGCGCCGAGAAGGAGCGCGCGCAGCACGCCGATCTTCGCGGTAACGATGCCACCAATCAGCGCACCCGCTATCGTCATCCAGATGCCGTAGAACTTCACGATGGCGGCAATGGTGGAAAGCTCGAAGCCGAGATCGATGTAGAGCGGGTTCGCCATGACGCCCATGACGAAATCGGGCACGCGGTAGAGCCCGATCAGCGCGAGGAGCGCGAGCGACCACCAGCCATAGCGGCCAAAGAAATCGATGAAGGGGGCAACGACCGCGCGATAGACCCAGCCGGTGATACGCGCCATGCGGCCATCCGCATGCATGCGATGGACGAAACGCTCGACCGTTTCCTCGCCGATGGCAGGTGCTTCGGCTTCCGCAACGCGCGGCGCGAGAAGGGCGGCGCCAAGACCGACGCCCATCAGCAGCGCCATGGTGAAATAGGCCGCCGACCAGGAAACGCCTTCGGCGATGAAGAGCGCACCGGCACCCGAGGCAATCAGCGCGATGCGGTAGCCAAGCTGATAGGTCGCGG
>JAJLKS010000315.1:0-2804 GCA_033838765.1 Alphaproteobacteria bacterium | reverse complement strand
CTGCCCGCTCGAAAGATATGCGCTCCGCCGCCGAAAATACAGCCATTCAGACGGGCCGCCTTCAGGCTAGTTCCTTCACATTCATTCCGGCGAGCTGAAGGAAATTCCGCAGCAGGTCATGCCCGTGTTCGGAGGCGATGCTTTCAGGGTGAAACTGGACGCCGTGGATCGGCAGTTCCTTGTGCTGCATGCCCATGATGATGCCATCCGTCGTCCATGCAGTGATTTCGAGGCAGTCCGGCAGGCTGTCGCGCTCGACGATCAGCGAGTGATAACGCGTCGCCGCGATGGGGCTCGGCAGATGCTGGAAGATGCCTTTGCCGCCATGATGGATATCGCTCATCTTGCCGTGCATGAGGACCGGTGCGCGAACCACCTTGCCGCCAAAGGACTGCCCGATGGCCTGATGACCCAGGCAGACGCCGAGTAGCGGAATCCGGTGTGCGGCGGCGGCGGCAATCAGTTCGAGGCAGATCCCGGCCTTGTCGGGATCGCAAGGTCCGGGCGAGAGCACGATGGCCTGCGGCCGGGTCGAAAGCGCCTCCTTGACCGTGATCTTGTCGTTCCGGTGGACGGACGCCTCAGCACCCAACTCGCCCAGAAAATGAACGAGGTTATAGGTGACGCTGTCGTAGTTATCGATCAGGAGCAGCATGGGTGACCCGCAGGCAAGGCGACCGGAAAGTGAGGCCGGGCAAGGCTTTATATAGTGGGTCCGGGGGCAAACGGGCAAGAAGGCCCGTCGCCCCGCCCCAAAATGCCTGAAGCGACTTGTGCAACGAGGATTAAGATTGTCCCGAACGGGTTAACCGGGCTTTGAGGGGCAAGAGGCATATTCCCCTATGGCCACCCGACCGGCGGGTGGCATCGAACCTGTATTATCGGCGGTTGGCAGGCCCCCATGAGACGCCACTTGATCGAACGGCATAGCCTGAAGGCATTTTCTGCGCTTGCGGGCATTTTTCTGGCCACGAATGGCTGGGCGATCGATCTTGAATATTCGCCTTCCAATCAGAAGAACCTCAGTCAAATCGGGGTGACCGAGGCGCTGCACACGAAGACAAACGGGACGGGCGTCGGCATCGCGATTTTCGACTCGCTGGTCGACTCCGGACATATCGACCTCTCCGGCCGGACCAGCACCTATATCTATGGCGGGGGCAGCTATCAGGGCTTTGGCGACCACGGAACGCATGTCGCAGGCATAGCCGCCGCTGCGGCCAACGATATCGGGCTCGTGGGCGTGGCACCCGGCGCGCGCATATACAGCTATGGCGTTTTCGACGACGAAGGATGGGCAGCCTTCGATGGCGGACGTGCGGCGCTCAACAGCGTGCGTTCGCTGAACGCGGGCGGCGCGAACATCGCAGCCGTGAACATGAGCTATGGCCCGATGGCAATCGGAGACGGGTTCTCGAATGGCGAACTCGCTCTGATCGCGGAATACAAGGCCGATGCAGTCATCGTGCGGGCCGCGGGCAATGATGGCGTCAATCTTGCCGGCGAGCCCTTCTCCGGACTTGCGAGCCGCGACCTGTCTCACTTGCTGATCGTTGGTGCGGTGGATGGCAGCAACCGCATCGCCAGCTATTCGAACAAGGCGGGAACTGCGTGCATCTCGTCATCCTTTTTCTGCAGCGGCAATGAACGGATCTCCAATTTCTTCATCGTTGCACCGGGCAGCGACATTCTCTCCGATCTGTCCGGTCAGCAGATCGGCTGGATGTCCGGAACCTCGATGGCCGCGCCGCACGTAACCGGGGCGGTTGCCTTGATCGCGCAGGATGCGCTGGACAAGAATACGCCGCTGACGCCGTCCCAGGTCGTGGAGATCATCAAGAAGTCGGCGACCGATCTTGGATCGAAAGGCGTCGATGCGGTCTATGGCTGGGGCTTGCTGAATGTCGGCGCCGCGCTTGCACCGGTTGGCAATGTGAACGTGGTCACCAAGCCGAAGATCAAGAAGCCGAAGGCCGAGAAACCAGCAAAAGCGGCAAAGACGCCGAAGCCGCCGAAAAAGCCGAAACGGCCCAAGCCTCCGTTCAAGAAGCCGCCGAAATTCGGCACATGGGCTTATGGCGGCGGCGGAGCTGCCGATCCGGCCCTGTTCAGGGGTATGGTGGTCTTCGACGATTACGGGCGCCCGTTCCAGGCCGACCCCTCTGCTTTCGCCGATGCAACGCCGGGTCATTCTTCGACACGCGGGCTTGAGATGCTCGGCATTCTCTCGCTTGAAGAGACCCTTGCCGTTGAAAGCGATGGCGTCTCTTATGTCGCATGGAATGCAGCCGGAGCGGATGGGCGTTACACATCGTCCTTCCATGCGATGTCGGACAGCGGCGAATTTTCTTTCGGCTCCGGCAATCCAGAAGTCTTTCTGAGCGAGATGCCGGGCGCGCGGGCAGGCAAATCCTCGGCGGCGCCTTTTGCCCGCATCATGTATTCCTCGCTCGGCGAGGCGCAGAACATTTTCAGCACAGCTGTTTCGGCAAGCGCCGTTATGCCGCTCTCTGCAAGTGTCGATGGCCACTTCTTCGGACTTGGCAATATCGGCGATAGCGAGCCGGAGGCCGCGAGCGCGCTGACGGGCGAGGATGTCATTGACGGCGATGGCAGCTTCGCCGCCGTCGGCCTTTCCTGGCGCTTCGCAGAAGACTGGCGTGTAGGCGGTTCATTCGGCGCGCTTCACGAACGCGGCACCGTGACCGGGGTCGAAAGCGGCGGTGCCTTCTCGCTCGGCAGCGATGCACTTACACGAAGCTATGGCGTTCACCTGACCGGCAAGCCGGCCGAGAATGTTTCGC
>JAJLKS010000314.1:0-7945 GCA_033838765.1 Alphaproteobacteria bacterium | reverse complement strand
CGCATTTCCTCCGCAAGCCCCATCAGGAAAGATATGAGTTCCATCGCATGTTGAATGGCGCTGACGCCGAGATGCGTCTGGCTAGAGTGATATTCGAGCCCTGTCACCGTGGTGTGATAGGACTGGATGCCCTTGTGCGCATTGACGACCTTCATCGATGACGGCTCACCGACGATTACGACCTGCGGCTTCGGAAGCGTGCGGATGATGCTGTCGATCATCGGGCGGACGCCGAGGCAGCCCACTTCCTCGTCATAGGACAGCGCGAAATGGATGGGGATTTTCGGCCCGTCCTTGAGGAAGCCGGGCAGATGCGCGAGCGCCACGGCGATGAAGCTCTTCATGTCGGACGTGCCCCGCCCAAAGAGCTTCCCGTCGCGCTCCTCGATGCGGAAGGGATCGCTCGACCAGTCCTGCCCCTCGACGGGTACGACATCCGTATGACCCGAAAGCACGATGCCGCCCGGCTGCGTGTCGTCGCCAATCGTTGCAAAGAGATTGGCCTTGGTGCCGTCCTCGTTCATCACCCGGCGCGACGCGACGCCGTGACTTGCGAGATAGTCCTCCACGAATTCGATCAGGGCGAGATTGGACAGATGGCTCGTCGTATCGAAGGAGACGAGCTTCTCGATCATTTCACGGGAGGTGTAGCGGCGTGGCGCGGGCATGGAGAGCGAACTTCCGGCAGGCATGGATGGTATCGCGCCATCCTAGTCCGCCGCGCGCGCGGAAGCGAGGCCGCTTCCCTAGTGCAGCATCCGCTTTGCGTGCGGGCTGTCGAGCGAGAAGGCGGGAATGTCGACTTCGAAGGTCTCGCCGCGATCCGTTTCCATCTCGTAATTGCCGAACATGATGCCGGACGGCGCGCCGAGCGGCGTGCCGCTCGTGTACTCGAATTTCTCGCCGGGATGGAGGAGCGGCTGTTCGCCGACGACGCCGGGGCCCCGCACCTCATGTACGCAGCCGGCTGCGTCCGTTATCTTCCAGTAACGCGCGCGCAGACGCACCGTTTCCTGACCGCAATTCTCGATCGTGACGTGATAGGCCCAGACATAATAGTCCTGATCGGGCTCCGACTGGTCCTCGAGATAGGTCGGTTCGACCAGAATATTGATTGAACGGGTCATGGCGCGATACATCGGGCGGTCCTTGCACGAAGCGTCTGTTTTGCGGGACCGGAGCCATTCTGGCGTCGATCCGGCAGGGAAAAAATATGTGCCGCAAGGGACATTGCGGCAAGTGCCGCGAAGCCCCTTCCCCCGCCACAGTCGCACCATATGGGCGAGCGGCTAACTTCACCTTAACGGGCGCGGCTTCGTGTGAGTTTGGTTAACTCTTTGCTGCGAGGGCGCGGTCCATGTCCTCGATGAGGTCGCCCGCATCCTCAAGTCCGACGGAAAGCCGCAGCAGTCCCTCATTGATGCCGAGTTCCTCGCGGGCGTCCTGTGTGAGCCTTTGATGGGTCGTCGTGGCCGGATGGGTGATGAGGCTTTTCGCATCGCCCAGATTGTTGGAGATCTTCACGACCTGGAGGGCATTCGCGAAGCGGAAAGCCCCTTCCTTGCCGCCCTTGACCTCGAAGGCGACGATATTGCCACCCATCTCCATCTGGCTCGTGGCGAGATCGTGTTGCGGGTGGCTCGGCAGACCCGGATAGAAAACCCGTTCGATGCCTTTGTGGCCCTCGAGGAAGCGGGCGACGGCATCGGCTCCGCGGGCATGCTCGCGCACACGCAGGTCGAGCGTCTCGAGGCTTTTGAGCATGACCCAGGCATTGAAGGGACTGAGGCTCGGGCCTGTCTGGCGCATGAAGTTCGCCAGATGATCGGTGATGAACTGCTGGTCGGCGAGCACGATGCCGCCAAGGCAGCGGCCTTGCCCGTCGATATGCTTGGTGGCCGAATAGATGACGACATCGGCGCCGAGTTCGAGCGGGCGCTGCAGGACAGGCGTTGCGAACACATTGTCGACGAAGAGCTTTGCGCCTGCCGCATGGGCGATGCCTGCGACCGCCCTTATGTCGATGATTTCGAGCGTCGGGTTCGACGGCGTTTCGAGGAAGAACACCTTGGTGTTCGGCTGCACCGCATTCTTCCACGCGCCGAGATCGCGTCCGTCGATCAGCGTCGAGGTCACGCCGAAGCGCGGCAGCAGATCTTCGACGATGTAGCGGCACGATCCGAACAGTGCGCGCGATGCGACGACATGGTCGCCCGCGTTGAGGTAGCAGAGCATGGCCGCCGTCACCGCCGCCATGCCGGTCGCGGTGGCGCGCGCATCTTCCGCGCCTTCAAGGGCGATCATCCGCTCCTCGAACATACGCACGGTGGGGTTCGAGAAACGGCTGTAGATGAAGCCCGGCTCTTGGTTCTTGAAGCGGCGCTCCGCCGCCTCCATCGTGTCGTAGACATAACCCGAAGTGAGGAACATCGCCTCGCTCGTCTCGCCGAAGGGCGTGCGGTTCGTGCCGCCGTGAACGGCCTCGGTGCGGGCGCGCAGTTTCCGTCCGTCGCGTGTCGTCTTGCTCATCGGGCTACCCCAAATAAAAAACCCCGACCGTGAAAGGGATCGGGGCTCGCGTCCCGACCTTTTTAGCGAGTTGTTTAACGTGGCCGCAAGCCGGTCGGCTCAAATCACCACGGGATTGGCGAGCATTTAAGGGGCGGCGGCCCCTCCCGTCAAGGCTTGAGGCGGCAGGCCGGGCTTTCCCCCGCGCCTCGCGCCAATTATAACCGTCGCATATCACCGGGGCGGCTCAAGCGCCCGTGGCGGCAAGGCCCTGAATTATATGACCAAAGCGGCGGACGACCGTTTCCCGAACCACCAGGACGAGCCCCGCCGCGTGGGCCCCGGCCAGCTCCACACGACCGGCATCCTGCCCTCGCATGGCATCGCCACGCTGATCCGCGAAAAGGAAATCTGGGGCGGCCTCGAAATCGACAAGAGCCAGATCCAGCCCGCACGCCTCGACCTCAGGCTCGGGACGACAGCCTATCGCCTGCGCGCCTCCTTCCTGCCTGGGCCGGAGCGCGGCGTGATGGAATGTGTCGAGGAGCTGATGCTCCACAAGATCGACCTGAGCGAAGGCGCCGTGCTCGAAACGGGCTGCGTCTATCTTGTGCCGCTTGTCGAGGCGCTGGCGCTCTCGGAAAAGACGTCGGCTTCCGCCAATCCGAAAAGCTCGACCGGGCGTCTCGACGTCTTCACGCGGCTGATCGCGGATTTTTCCGCCGAATTCGACCAGGTGGCGGCCGGCTACAAGGGCCATCTCTATCTCGAGATCAGTCCGCGCACCTTCCCCATTCTCGTGCGGCCCGGATCGCGCCTCGCGCAGATCCGCTTCCGCCGCGGCACACATACCTGCACCGACGCCGAGATGAAACGGCTCCATGAGGAGCTGCGGCTTGTCGACGGCGAGGCGGATATCGACGGCGGAATAGCGCTCACCGTCAATCTCGATGCGGAGAGCGAAGACGAGATCGTCGGCTACCGCGCCAAGCGCCATTCAGGCGTGATCGACATCGACAAGGTGAACGCCTACGACGTGCGGGATTTCTGGGACCCCGTTCATGTGCGTCCCGGCAAGGGGCTTATTCTGGACCCGGACGAATTCTACATTCTGGCCACTGCCGAGGCGCTCCACATCCCGGCGACACATGCCGCCGAAATGGTGCCCTATAATCCGCTGGTCGGCGAATTCCGCGTGCATTATGCGGGCTTCTTCGACCCGGGCTTCGGCGCGCGCGAGGCCGGCGGCTCCGGCAGCCGCATCGTCCTCGAAGTGCGCTCGCATGATGTGCCCTTCATTCTTGAGCACGGACAGACCGTCGGCCGCTTCGTGCTGGAGCGGCTGACGGATCGCCCTTCGGTACTCTATGGCTCTGGCCTCGGCTCAAACTACCAGAAGCAGGGCCTGAAGCTCTCCAAGCACTTCCGCGTGAAGTGATCAGCCAAACACTTCGCTGAAGAAGTTTTCCATTGCCTGCCATGAGCGCCGGTCGGCATCGGCGTCGTATTTGATGCCGCGCTCCGGCGCATGGGCGCCAATGGCGGTGAAGGCATGGAGCGCATGGCCATAGGCATGAATCTGCCAGTCGGCCCCGGCATCGGTGAGTTCTTTCGCAACGCCGACGACGCTGTCCGGCGTCGCCATCGGATCTTCCCAGCCATGCAGGATGAGAACCTTGGCGCCGATCTTGCCCTGCGGGCCAATGTTTGGCGGCATGAAAATGCCGTGGAAACTCGCAACGCCCTTGAGGCCGGGTGCTGCGGCGCGCGCCATGTCGAGAACGCAGAGCCCGCCGAAGCAATAGCCCATCGCGCCGATGCGCGAAGCATCCACCGCCTCATGCGCCTTCGCAGCTTCGAGACCGGCGAGGAGGCGCTTCTTCAGCAGCGCGCGGTCGGCGAGAAGCGGGCCCATCAGATGGGAATTGTCTCCCTCCATGTTGCCGCGCACCCCCTTGCCATAGACGTCGAGCGCATAGGCCGTATAGCCGAGCCCGGCCACCTGATCCGCGCGTGCGCGCACGCCTTCATGGAGCCCTGCCCAGTCATGGACGACGAGAATAGTGGCCTGCTTGCCGCCGCCTGCAGGCTGGGCGACATAGCCTTCGAACGTCGTCTCTCCGTCGCTGTACTCGACGAAACCGGTCTTGATGCTGGCGGACATGCAGGGCTCCCTGACGCATTGATTGATTCTGGGTTGAAAGACTAAGGGCCTCCGCGTCCGCGATCCAGCATGACAAGCGACAGATCGGGCGAACTCGGCTATGAAGTTTTCGTCACAGCGGATGCCGTTCACGGATTGCCCCAAGCCATGCGCATTGCCGGTCAGCTCCTTCTCGCCTTTCTCGTTCTCGTTGCCTGCGACACGGCGGGGCGGCTCTTGTCCCATTGGTTCGGGCTGCCGGTTCCGGGCACGGTGATCGGCATATTGTTTCTGCTTGGCGGGCTGGTCTGGTTCCGCCGCGTGCCGGAGGCGGTCGGCCGCGTCGCGGATTTCCTGCTTGCGCATCTGAACTTTCTCTACATCCCGGCAGGCGTCGGCGTGATGACCTACGCGGCGCTGCTCGCCGACGACCTCTGGCCCATTCTTGTGGCGCTTTTCGCAAGCACCTTTCTCGCCATGCTGGCGGCAGGCTTCGCCTTCATCGCCGTGGCGCGGTTCACGGAAAAGCGGGGGCAGGGCGAATGAGCGATATCGGCATCAAGCTCATCTATTGGGACCGCGTTTTCGAGGCGGGCTTCTGGATTCTCGTCACGCTGTTCTTCTACTGCCTCGCGCTGCGCATCCAGCGTGCGCTGGGCGGCACGCCGCTGGCGAACCCTGTGCTGCTTGCCGCCGCGCCGATCATCGGCCTGTTGGTGGCGGCGGATATCTGGGTCGGTGACTATATGGGCGGGGGACAGGCGCTGCTCTGGCTGCTCGGGCCCGCGACGGTCGGGATCGCCGTGCCGCTCTATCGCAACTTTAAGCGCGTGCGCTCGGCACTTTTACCGATGGGCGCGGCACTCTTGACCGGCTCCCTGGTTGCCGTTGTCTCGGCCGTGCTGATCGGCGAGGCGATGGGCGCGAGCGTCGAGACGATCCGATCTCTCGCACCGAAATCGGTAACGACGCCGATCGCAATGGGCATTGCGGGTGAGATCGGCGGCTACCCCTCGCTCGCCGCTGCCTTCGTGATACTGACGGGGATCGTGGGAGCGGTTTTCGGGGCGGCGTTCTTCCGGCTTTTGCGCATACGCGACGAGCGCGCAAAAGGTTTTGCCATGGGCATCGCCGCGCATGGCATAGGCACGGCGCGCGCCTTTCAGGAAAGCGAAGTGCAGGGCACATTCTCGGGCGTCGCCATGGCGCTCAATGGCATCGTGACGGCGCTGGTGCTGCCGCTTCTGTGGCTCGCATTTTCCTAGGCCGAACAGCTTGCGCCGCCCAGCACGCAAAATTTGGCGCAATGACGGTGATTGAGCTTCACGGGTGTAATGCTTCCGGCAAGCGTGTCGCCCATCTCGAATTGCGGATCGTCGGGCAGCAAGGTGCAGGCGATGACGGCAGGTGCGGCCGCCCCTCGGCGCTTAACGACCATGCGGCTCGTCGCGCACATCATCGAGGCGGGGTCGACATCGAGTATGCCCCAGCAGGCCGTGGTGATTTCCGGCACTTCCGCCTTCTCGTCCATTTCCGGGAAGAGAACGAGGCATGACGGATCGACTGCGTCGAGCGCAATGCCTTCGCGGGCGAAAAGTGAGGCAAAGCCCGCGCGCACTTCATCTTCCGTTTCTCCGGAAGTGGTGCGTCCTGCAATTGCCAGAGCGAAATTCTCCGACGCAAGCCAGCGAAGCCCCTCCATCGTCTTTGCGAAGCTGCAGGCGCCGCGTTCGGCGTCATGCAGTGCTTCGGTATAGTGGTCGAGGCTGACGCGGATCTTGATCGACTGGCCGAAGACTTCATGCAGCGCGACGAGACCGGCCTTGACGCGGGGGCGCTGCATCGGTTGCATCGCATTGGTCAGGATCAGCACATTGTGGCCGCGTGTCAGTGCATCCTCCAGCATCTCGATCATGCCGGGATTCATGAAAGGCTCGCCGCCCGTGAAGCCGATTTCCGGCAATGGCGTCCCCGCCTTCGCTGCGACGGCTGCAGCCTCCTCGAAATAGCGTACGGCTTCCGCAGGCGTGATATAGGCCAGCCGGTCGTCGGTCGGACTCGAATGGATGTAGCAATTCGCACATTCGATATTGCAGAGCGTGCCCGCATTGATCCAGAGCGTGTCGAGCCTGTGAAATGCGACGGAGGCGCGCGCCTCGCCCTTGGCGGTGATATCCGGGTGGCTGAATTTCTGCATGGCGATTTCGTTCATGGACGACAACCTATCATTGCGGCCGGGCTTCGCCATTCACAATTCCGGGAGGACTGCTACTCTCCGCGCGGGCTGACAGGGGACAAGAGATGCAGAGGAAACTAACTGCCGGAGAACTTCTTGACGGCCGAGGACGGCTCATTGAGGCAGGCTGGGCGACGGGAGAGACGAGGCGCTACCGGCGCGCAGCCGTCAGGGCCGGCTGGCATCGCATCAAGGAATGGGACTATTACGCCGTCCTGAACGACCGCTTCGGCTTTGCCTGCGTCGTCGCCGACAATGGCTATATGGGGCTTCTGAATGCCGTCTGGCTCGATTTCGAGAAGCCGGGCTTCACCGAGGAAGGCGTCATCGTTCCGTTCCCGCGCGGGCGGATGCGGTTGCCGGAAAGTGCGGATGAAGGCGACATCGTTCAGCGCCATCCGAAAATGGATATCGCCTTCCGCCATGTGCCGGGCGGACGAAGGATCACGCTCTCCTATCCGGGCTTTGGCAAGGGCAGGGGCATGGCGGCCGATCTCTTCCTTGCGCAACCGGCAATGGACCGCATGGTGATAGCAACGCCATTCCCGGATGCGCCGCTGGCCTTTTACTACAACCAGAAGATCAACTGCATGGCGGCGGAGGGCAGGGTGACAGTCGGCGGCGACACATTCTCCTTCGAACCTCAGACTTCCTTCGGCGTACTCGACTGGGGGCGCGGCGTCTGGACTTACGACAATGTCTGGTACTGGGGCTCGGCCTCGGGCATGACAGAGGGCAAGAGCTTCGGCTTCAATATCGGCTATGGCTTTGGCGACACTTCGGCGGCTTCCGAGAACATGATCTTCTTCGAGGGCCGCGCGCATAAATTCGATCAGGTGACATTCCACCTGCCCGAAGGCACCTTCACCGGCGCGCCCTGGAAATTCACCAGCAATGACGGCCGCTTTGACATGACCTTCGAACCGGTTGTCGACCGCCACAGCGCGGTGGACCTGAAGCTCATCCGCTCGATCCAGCATCAGGTCTTCGGGCGGTTTTCGGGCGTGGCGTTGCTGGACGACGGCCGCCGGATCGAGGTGAAGGATCTCATGGGCTTT
>JAJLKS010000313.1:0-2641 GCA_033838765.1 Alphaproteobacteria bacterium | reverse complement strand
GCTCGAATATGCGCCCCTCATCGTCCGGCGCAACGCCAGGCCCCAAGTCGATCACCGACACGCGCGCGCCCCGTCCCGGCCAGATCTCAACCGCCGCGCCCCGCGGCGTATGCGCCATTCCGTTCTCCACGAGATTGCGGATCGCAAGCGCCAGATAGTCCGCATTGCCATGCACATGCAGCGGCCCGCATTCGCCCAGCGAGATGCTCTTGCCCTCGCGCAGCGCAATCGGCGCCAACTGTTCGGCCACGCCCCGCGCCACCGCCGCAAGATCGGCCCGCTCGTCGGGACGCAGCACCAGATTGTCCGCCTGCGACAGCCGGAGCAGCTGGCCGACCAGCCGTTCAATTCCGCCGAGCTCCTCGAGAAGCTGCGGCACATCCTCAAGCCCAGACAGGGTTTCGATATTGGCTTTGAGCACCGCGATCGGCGTCCGCAATTCATGCGCGGCATCGGCGGTGAATGCCCGTTCTCGGCGATAGCCCTCTTCTATCCTGTCGAGCGACCGGTTGACGGCATGAACGAGCGGCCTGATTTCCGGCGGCAGATCGCCCTCCGGCAGCCGCATGCCGAGATTGGCCGGGCCGATGCGCCGCGCCAGCCGCGAAAGCGCGTTCACCGGCGAAAGCGACTGCCGTACCGTCCAGACCGTCACCGATATGATGCCGATGCCGAGCAGCAGCAGGAAATGCCACGACTGTTCGAAGAATTCCTCCACCACGGAGTCCGCCAGCACATCCTCATGCAGCGACCCCTGCGCCACCTGCACGAAGAGCGGCGGCGTCTCGCCCCGGCCAAGCGGCGTCGTGACGCCGTAATAGGCGCCGCGCCCTGCAATATCGGGCAGGCTGAAATAGGGATCTGCGCCCGGCGCGGGCAAGGGCGCGATCAGCCCGCCCTGTCCGTGGGACGAGAGCAGCACCCGCCCGTCCTCGTCGGCGACGAGAAAGATGAACTGACGGTCCGGCCGGTCATAGGCATCGTCGAGGCCTGACGGCAGCGAAAGCGTCACGCCGCCCTCCGTCACATTCACATGAGCCGCAATATCGGCGGCCTGCGCCAGCAGCGACCTGTCGCGAAGCGAGTCGCGCTCCGCCTCGTACTGCACCTTCAGAATGACCAGAAGAAAGACGAAGACGAGCACGACGATGCCCGTCATGCGGCGCGTGAGGCGCGCTTCCAGCGAATTCGAACGGAAGACGCGAAACAGGCGTGTCATGGATCACCCAGCAGATAGCCGATGCCGCGCAGCGTATGGACTTCCATGTTGGCGCCTGCCTCCGCCAGCCGCTTGCGCAGACGATGCACGGATACCTCGACCGTGTTCGAGGAAATCTCGTCGTCGAAGGCATGGAGCCCCTGCTCGATCGCCTCCTTGGCCACCACGCGCCCCTGCCGGCGAAGCAGGATTTCGAGAAGATCGGTCTCCCGCCTCGAAAACAGGGCGGGCACCCCGCCGATGGACACCTCGCGGGCGACGGTATCGAGCGAGATATTGCCCGCGCTCAGCACCCGGCCAAGCGCCTTGCCCGGGCGCCGGAGCAGCGCACGCAGCCGCGCCACGAGTTCCTCCATCGCAAAGGGCTTGAGCAGATAATCGTCCGCACCCGAATTCAGCCCCTCGACGCGCGCCTCCAGCGCATCGCGCGCCGTCAGCACAAGAACGGGAATGTCGTTTCCTTCCGCGCGCAGGCCGGCCAGCAGCTGCAATCCGTCACCGTCCGGCAGGCCGAGATCGAGAATGACGGCATCGTGGCGCGCACCCGCCAGCGCGGCCCTTGCGCCTGCGAGATTGGCACAGAGATCGGCGGTAAAGCCCTCCCGCCCGCAGCCCTTGGCGATAGCCTCGGCCAGTCGGCGGTTGTCCTCGACGATCAGGATTCGCATAGGCCTTCCATGTTTCTCTTGGCGGAGCCTAGCATAGCCGCTTGCCGCCCCTCCCGCGCCGCTATCGTCACACAAACGTCACCGAAACGTCACGAGAGCGTTTTGCGGCGCACCCATATTCCCGGCGTGAGAAATGAAAGGAAAACGATTCGCAACGACCGCGCAGCCCGATATGGGCGCGGCAAGAGATCGACGAGGACATGACCCTGTTCGATACGGCATTGCTCGACAAGTCCCGCAAGGCAGCCGGTCTCCCGGCGGCCGATAACCGGAAATCCGCAAAACAGGCCCGCAAGGAAGCGGCCCACGCCAAGGCGCGGCGCGGCGGGCTCGACGAAAGGCTGCTCGGGCCGCGCCCGAAACACAGGAAGCAGCATCGCACGCTCTTCCTCTCCGACATTCATCTGGGCACACCCGGCTGCAAGGCCGAGCTCCTGCTCGACTTCCTCCGCCACAACGACGCCGAGACGATCTATCTCGTCGGCGACATCGTGGACGGCTGGCGCATCAAGCGCTCCTGGTACTGGAACGCGGCGCACAATGCCGTCGTGCAGGAAATCCTGCGCAAGTCGCGTAAGGGCGCAACAGTCATCTATGTGCCCGGCAATCACGATGAGGCGCTCCGCGACTATACCGGACTCAATTTCGGCGGCATCGACGTGATCGGCGAGGCGATCCACGAAACGGCGGATGGCCGCCGCTTCCTCGTGATCCATGGCGACCAGTTCGACAGCGTGGTGAAATACGCGAAATG
>JAJLKS010000312.1:0-2863 GCA_033838765.1 Alphaproteobacteria bacterium | reverse complement strand
CGCCCGCGCGGCTGGCACCTTGAGGAAGCGCATGTCGAGATCGACGGCAAGCCGATGTCCGGCGGCATTTTCGATTTCGCGCTCTACTTCTTCCACAATGCGAAGAAGCAGATCGCTTCCGGCTCCGGCCCCTATTTCTATCTGCCGAAGATGGAGAGCCACAAGGAAGCGCGTCTCTGGAATGACATCTTCGTCGATGCGCAGAAGGCGCTCGGCATTGCGAACGGCACGATCAAGGTCACCGTCCTGATCGAGACGCTGCCTGCGGCCTTCGAGATGCACGAAATCCTTTACGAGTTGAAGGATCACATTGTCGGCCTCAACTGCGGCCGCTGGGACTATATCTTCAGCTACATCAAGCGGCTCGGTAAGAACCCGAACTTCATCCTGCCGGACCGTGCGCAGGTGGTGATGGGCAAGTCGTTCCTCAATGCCTATTCACTTCTCCTCGTGAAGACCTGCCATGAGCGCGGCGCCTTCGCGATGGGTGGCATGGCGGCGCAGATCCCCGTGAAGGGCGACGAGGCAGCGAACGAGGCCGCCTTCAACAAGGTGCGCGCCGACAAGGAGCGTGAAGCCAATAACGGCCATGACGGCACCTGGGTCGCCCATCCCGATCTCGTGAAGGTCGCGATGGAAATCTTCGGCAAGCTCGAAGGCCCGAACCAGCTTGCGCGCCAGCGTCAGGACGTGAATGTCGGCCAGAAGGAGCTTCTCGAGCCGCATACGGGCGAGCGCACCGAGGAAGGCATGCGCGAATGCTGCCGCGTCGGCGTGCAGTATATCGAAGCCTGGATCGGCGGCCGCGGCGCGGTGCCGCTCTACAGTCTGATGGAAGATGCCGCCACGGCGGAAATCAGCCGCACACAGATCTGGCAGTGGATCTATCACGGTGCAGCACTCAGCGACGGCCGCAAGGTGACGCCGGAGCTTTTCGAGGAAGTGCTCGCCGACGAAATGAAGACCTTGCGCGAAACGCTTGGCGAGGAGCGCTGGACTTCCGGTCACTTCGAGCAGGCGGTTCGCCTCTTCTCCGAAATGACCACGGCCCGGGAATGCGAGGAGTTCCTGACGCTGCCGGCCTATCGCCTCATTCTCGAAAACGAAGCCTGAACCGAAACCACCCTCCGAAACCGAGGACTGTTCCATGAGCAAGAAGACCTTCTACGACCTGATCCCGAGCGCGCCGAAGGGCCGCTTCGACAATGTGAAGCGCAACTACAGCGTCGAGGACGTTGAGAAGCTGCGCGGCTCCTTCCCGATCGAGTACACGCTTGCCACGCGCGGTGCGAACAAGCTCTGGGACCTGCTGCACACGACCGACTATGTGCACTCGCTCGGCGCCCTCTCGGGCAACCAGGCGATGCAGATGGCGCGCGCCGGCCTCAAGGCGATCTACCTGTCGGGCTGGCAGGTTGCCGCCGACAACAACACCGCCGGCACGACCTATCCCGACCAGTCGCTCTATCCGGCGAACTCGGGCCCGGAACTGGCCAAGAAGATCAATCGCACGCTGAAGCGCGCGGACGAGATCGAGCATTCGGAAGGCGGCGCGAAGCGCGACTGGTTCCTGCCGATCGTGGCGGACGCGGAAGCCGGCTTCGGCGGCCCGCTCAACTGCTTCGAAATCATGAAGGCCTATATCGAAGCGGGTGCTGCCGGCGTCCACTACGAAGACCAGCTTGCTTCGGAAAAGAAGTGCGGCCATCTCGGCGGCAAGGTGCTGATCCCGACCCGTGCGCATGAGCGCAACCTGAACGCCGCGCGCCTCGGCGCCGACGTCATGGGCGTGCCGACCCTCATCATGGCGCGCACGGACGCGGAATCCGCGAACCTCATCACGTCCGACATCGACGAGCGCGATCACGAGTTCATCGATTTCGACGCCGGTCGCACGGTCGAGGGCTTCTACCGCCTGAAGCCGGGCATGGGCGTCGACCATTGCATCAAGCGCGGCCTCTCCTTCGCGCCTTATGCGGACCTGCTCTGGTGGGAAACCTCGAAGCCGAATCTCGACGACGCCAAGCGCTTCGCCGAAGCGGTGAAGAAGGAGTATCCGGACCAGATGCTCGCCTATAACTGCTCGCCGTCCTTCAACTGGGAAGCCAATCTCGACAAGGACACGATCGCGAAGTTCCAGCGCGAAATCGCGGCGATGGGCTACAAGTACCAGTTCGTCACGCTGGCGGGCTTCCACCAGCTCAACTACGGCATGTTCCAGCTCGCGTCGGGCTACCGCGACCGCGGCATGGCGGCCTACTCCGAACTGCAGCAGGCCGAATTCGGCGCCGAGAAGGATGGCTACACCGGTACGCGCCACCAGCGCGAAGTCGGCACGGGCTATTTCGACCTTGTCAGCCTGGCGGCGGGCGGCGGCGAAAGCTCGACGACCGCGCTCGGCGACTCGACCGAAAGCGCGCAGTTCCACTAAGCCTTACCGGAACTGCCTGAAATGCGAAGCCGCCGGGGAAACCCGGCGGCTTTTTTATGCGGGCATCCGCTGCCCCGATCCAATTACCCGGGAGGTAATTGCGGCGCTTCCCGGGCGGCGGTAGCGTTTGCCCATGAACATGCACACACAGCCCGTGGGCGAGATGATCCGCGCCTGGCGCCAGCGCCGCCGCATGAGCCAGCTTGCCTTTGCCTGCGAGGCGGACATCTCGGCGCGGCATCTTAGTTTTCTCGAGACGGGGCGCTCGCGGCCAAGCCGCGACATGCTGCTGCATCTGGCCGAACGGCTCGACATGCCCTTTCGCGAGCGCAATGCGCTGATGCTGGCGGCGGGCTTTGCGCCGGTCTATTCCGAGACCGGGCTCGACAATCCGGATGCGGCGGCGGCGCGGCGCGCTGTCGATCTGGTGCT
>JAJLKS010000311.1:0-1990 GCA_033838765.1 Alphaproteobacteria bacterium | reverse complement strand
AGTACGACACCGACGATACGGCCGAGCACGCCCTTCCCCGCCTCACCGATCCTGCCCGCCAGAAACTCGCCGAAGGCAGCCAGCATGCCGGCAAGGCCAAACACCATACCGAGCGGCCATAGCAGCAGAAGCAGAAAGGCAAATGGCAGGCCGACAATCGTGATCGCAACAAAGACCGCGGCTACGGGCAAGCCTATGAGCCAGATCAATCCAAGCCCGAGAGCGGGAATGGGCTGTGCCGCCAGCGCCTCTCGCATCCGCGCCGTCGTTACCGGCGCGGCAAAAGCAATGGCAAGCGCGATGACACCGAAGAAAAGCGCACCGCCCGCCGACATGTGGTAGCCGGGCGCAGCAATGCGCGGCCCGCCCCACTGCTCTTCCATATGCCCGTCACGCCAGCGCTCTCGCGTATCGGCGCGGGGCGCCACGGGCGGGCTCTGCTCGCGCGCCGTTGCGACGTCATGGCCGTTAATCTCACCCTTTACCTTCGCATTGCTGTCGACCCGCGCCGTCGACGGCGAGTAATAGGTGACATTGCCATCTATGTCGGCATCCGGCCCGAGAGTGAGATCGAGTCCGTAGAAGCTGACATCGCCCTTCACCTTGCCATTGATGAGGGCTTCCTGCGCGCGGATGGAAAGATCGCCATCGAGCTCGCCTTCAATCGCGGCACGGCGCGCGGCAATCCAGGTGTCGCCCTTCACCTCCGCATCGCGCGTCAGAATAACGACTTCGCCGGCCGCCGAGAGCGTGCCCTCCACCTTTCGATCGATGGTGAGGTCGCGCGCAACGGAAAAGACATCCCCGCCGCTTGCCCATTCGAGCGCCTTGTCGGCGAGGTCATCCGGCACTTGCGCCTGCGCAGCGCTGGTGCCCGCAAAAAGGATGAAAACGGCAAATAGCCGGATGATCGCGCCGCGCATGTCAGATCTCCTTCCTTGGCCCCGGAAGTGACTATAGCGCGGGAGAACGGCGGGAGACAGGGTTCAGCCACCTCGCCCCTTCCCCTCTCCCCCGGCGGGGAGAGGGAGGGAACGGCGGCAAGTCCGCGAAAGGATATGACGCTATGCGCCCCTGCCCTTACGCGAACTCCATGATGACTGCATCGACGGCGAGGCTGTCGCCGGGCTCGGCGTTGATCTTCTCGACGGTGCAGTCGTTTTCGGCGCGGAGGATATTTTCCAAATTCATAGCTTCGACGACGGCAAGCGCATCGCCCGCCTTCACTTCCAGTCCGACCGTTACGTGAAATGCCTTCACAAGACCCGGCATCGGGCAAAGCAGCATCTTCGACGTATCGGGCGCCACCTTCTCCGGCATCAGCAGGTTGAGGCGATGGCCGAGCGGCGTACGCACCACTGCATGCGCAGAAGCACCGCGATAGCGCAGGACATAGCCCTGCTTCGCCCGCACCAGCTCCACAACCATCGGCCGTCCGTCGATCTCGCCACGGAACACGGCATCCCCCGGCACCCATTCGGAGCGGACATTATGTGCTTCCGTGCGGTTGCCATTGTCGTCGAGGAAAACGACGCGAACCGAACCGCCCATGTCGTCCGCAGTGACCCGCCGCGCCCAGTCGTCGACTGCGACGACCCATTCCTTCGGCAGCTTGCGCGGCCTGTTGGAAAGCTGGCCGGAAATCTGCACCGCACGCTCGGCATGAACCTTGTTCATGTAGACCGCGATTGCGGCGAGCTTCATTGTCCGCTCGTCGGACAGCGGCACACCGCTGAAGCCCTCCGGATATTCCTCTGCGATGAAGCCGGTCGTCAGTCGTCCCTCACGAAAGCGGGGATGCTCCATGATGGCATTCACGAAAGGAATATTGTGCTGGATGCCCTCGATATGGAACTGATCGAGCGCGAAGGCCATGTGGTCGATAGCCGAAATTCGATCCGGCCCATGCGTGCAGAGCTTCGCGATCATCGGATCGTAGAACATCGAGATTTCGCCGCCCTCATAGACGCCGGTATCGTTGCGCACGATC
>JAJLKS010000310.1:0-3524 GCA_033838765.1 Alphaproteobacteria bacterium | reverse complement strand
CGCTGAGCGCCGTATCGATAATGGCCGAGGATTCGGGATAGACGAGGCGGAAGCTGAAGACCGGCATCTCGCGGCTGGACCAGCCGTCGCCTGCGACAATTGCGGTCGCCGGGAAACTGAAAGAGGCGATGTTTTCGACCTCGATCCGCTGCGGCTTGTCGCCCGGCACGGCGGCCACGGCGCGGCGCACCTCGCCGATATCGAAGGCATATTCCACATCGGACGGCATCGCGCTCTCGACCAGGAACCAGTAATAGGCTCCGCCCGCGACAACCAGCAGACCCGCGAAAATGCCCAGCGTCACCTTCAGCCATTTCGGCATGATGTACCCCCCGTTGAAACCTGCCGCATCATGAGCCAGAGGCGGCAGGCGATCAATCCATCGCAAATGAATAGCGATACGGCGAAATCCGTTGCGCTCAGGCCTTCTTTTCCCAGCGGCCCTGCTCGCTCTGCTGCCAGTAGGTGGCGTCGTGGCCCTCGGCCTTGAGCCGCTTCCAGTGCTCGCGCGCCGCGCCGAGCGCAGCTTCGTCACGCCCGTCGAACATCAGCACGCAGCGTTCATAGGACGTCAGATCGCCGGGCTCCGCCCCATCGACAAGAAAGATCACATTTGCCCCGTTCGGGTTCTCGTCCTCGAGAGTGAGAAACACGGGTTCAAGCCCGGCGGGGCCGTCGGCCTTCGTGCCATGGGGCAGAAAGCTGTCGTCGCTATAGGTCCAGAGCAGCGAGTTCAGCGCTTCCAGCCGCTCGGGGCCACCGGCGCGCACAATGGCGCGCCAGCCGCGCTCGAGCGACTTCTCGAGAAGCTGCGGCAGCACCTTCTCGAGAGGTGCATTCTGCAGGTGATAGAAAAGGACTTCCGTCACCCCTTACCTTCACTTCTCGTAGTGATCGGCGACGAGCCTGTTGAGCAGGCGAACGCCCCAGCCCGAGCCCCAGCTCTGGTTGGTCGCCGTCTGCGGCGAGGCCATGGCCGTGCCGGCAATATCGAGATGTGCCCAGGGCAGCTTGTTCACGAAGCGCTGGAGAAACTGCGCCGCCGTGATCGAGCCGCCATCGCGGCCGCCGACATTCTTCATGTCGGCAAAGCGCGAGTCGATCATCTTGTCGTAGGTGGGGCCCATCGGCATGCGCCAGACCTTTTCGCCTTCCACCTCGCCTGCTTCCGTCAGCTGCTTCGAGAGCTTGTCGTCGTTCGAGAAGAGGCCCGCATATTCCTTGCCGAGCGCGATCATGATCGCGCCGGTCAGCGTGGCGAGGTCGATCATGAACTTCGGCTTGAAGCGGTTCTGCGTGTACCAGAGCGCGTCGGCGAGCACGAGGCGGCCTTCGGCATCGGTGTTGATGATTTCGATGGTCTGGCCCGACATCGACTTCACGATGTCGCCGGGACGCTGCGCCTTGCCATCGGGCATGTTCTCTACGAGGCCGATGACGCCGATAGCGTTCACCTTTGCCTTGCGGGATGCCAGCGTGTGCATGAGGCCGGTGACGCAGGCGGCGCCGCCCATGTCGCCCTTCATGTCCTCCATGCCCGCGCCGGGCTTCAGAGAGATACCGCCCGTATCGAAGCAGACGCCCTTGCCGACGAATGCAACGGGCTTCTCGCCCGGCTTGCCACCCATCCAGCGCATGACGACCAGCTGGCTTTCGTGCTGGCTGCCATAGCCTACACCGAGCAGAGAGCCCATGCCGAGCTTCTTCATGGACGATTCGCCAAGCACCTCGACCTTCACGCCCAGTTTCGAAAGGGCCCTGGCGCGCTTTGCGAACTCGCCGGGGAAAAGCACATTCGGCGGCTCGTTGACCAGGTCGCGCGCGAGCGCCATACCATCGGCAACCTTCGAGAGCGTGCCGTATTCCTTGCGCGCGGCCGCGGCGGCGCGCGTCATGACGGTGACGGATTTCAGTTCGGCCTTCTTGCCGTCTTCCTTCTTTTTCGTCTTGTACTTGTCGAAGCGGTATGACCGGAGCCGCGCGCCAAAGGCGACACGGGCCGCCGCTTCCGCTGCCGTCAGCTTCGGCGCGGAAATGCCGTCGAGAACGATCGACAGCGACGCCTCGTTTGCCTTTCCGATCCGGCCCACCAGCTCGCCGCCTGCCTTTTCGAGATTGGCGGCCGAAACATCGCCGGACTTGCCAAGGCCTGCCAGCAGGATACGGCTTGCCGGCACGCCCTGCGGCCCCACGACCTCGAGAATCGAGCCGGACTTGCCGGTGAAGCCTGCCGCCTTCACCGCGCGCTTCAGGGCACCGCCCAGCTTGCCGTCGAGATCGGCCGCGACGCCTCGCAGCGCCGCCCCTTCCGTCACCAGCACCGCCAGTGCTCCGGGCTTGGCAAGCGATATGTCGGCGAAAGCAATATTCATTTCAGGGCCTCTCCAATATTTCCCCGGCACCAGAACCGGGCATTTAACTCAGCGGGCGGGACGGGCCCATCGGACCGGGCCCCAGCCTTTTCCCAAGCGGCAAAATGGGATAACCCTGTCCTGCAGCGCCTCGGGACTCCGTTGCGTATCCTAAACCAATCGGCGCCAGTGGAAAGCCGCCGATCCAAGACATTGCCGGGCGCCGGATGCGCCGGAGCGTCGAGGAAGCCGAATTCATGCCGACGCAACTGTCGAGATACCTGTTTCTGCAGACGCTGGGACCGTTCCTCGTGGCCAGTTTCGTGCTGACGGGAATCATCTGGCTGACCCAGGCGCTCAGGATGCTCGACGTGCTCATTACGCAGGGTCAGACGCTGCTGACCTTTTTCCAGCTCACAGCTCTTGCCCTGCCCGGCACGCTCATGATCGTGATGCCCGTATCGCTGTTTTGCGCCGTGCTCTATGCGCTCAACAAGCTGATCGGCGACAGCGAAGTGGTGGTCATGTTCGCAGCAGGCATCAGCCGGGCGCGGCTTGCGATGCCCATCGTCGCGGTTGCCGTTGCGACGTCGCTCATCATCCTTTCCTTCTCGATCTATCTGGCACCCGCGGGCATGCGGGAGTTGCGAACCCGGCTCTTTGAAATCCGCAGCGATGTCGCAACCGCGATGATCCGCGAAGGCATGTTCAACAATCCGGCTCAAGGCCTCACCGTCTATGTGAGAGAGCGCCACTCCGACGGGTCGACGCATGGCATTCTGGTTCACGACGGGCGCAACCCCGAGGAGCCGATCACCTATATGGCGGAGTCGGGAAGCCTGATCGAACAGGGCGATGCGCTTCTGTTCGTCATGTACAACGGAAGCATCCAGCGCGTTTCACGCGAGGGCAATTCTACGAGCCCGGCGACCATTCTCTATTTCGACAAATATACCTACGACCTGTCGCAATACATGGAAGACCAGCCGACGCTGGCCTTCGAAAGCCGGGAGAGGTATTTCAACGAGCTCATAAACCCGCCGGCCGACGACGCCTATGCGCAGCGCAATCGTCAGAAATTTCTCGCCGATGCGAATGAACGCATTGTCGAAGGGCTCTACCCGGTTGCGCTCACGCTGATCGCGCTTGCGGCGCTTCTGCCTGCGCCTTTCA
>JAJLKS010000309.1:0-8583 GCA_033838765.1 Alphaproteobacteria bacterium | reverse complement strand
CCGGTCGAAACCCAGGTACCGGAGGACAACTTGAAGTCTTCCGTCACGCGGCCGTCGAAGACGAGACCCAGCTCGGGCTTTGCCTCATCGACGAACTTCGCCGCATCGCCGAGGCTGTAGAAACCTTCATCGTCGAAGGCTTCCGCCGTCTTCTTAGGATCGTTGAGATAGCCCGGCGTCACCGTCGGGCCCTTCACGCGGACTTCGAGCTTCGCGCCATTCGGCACGAGCTTCAGCGTGATGCCCGGCACCGGCAGGCCGACAAGGCCGACACGCTCCGTCACCCAATGGACGACGGTGATGCCCTGCGTCTCGGTCGCGCCATACATGGTGGTCAACGGCAAACGGTAGCCCGTCTCGGCGACGGCAAGCGCCTGCATGCGGTCATAAATGTCGCTCGAAAGCGTGGCACCGCCATAGCCCATATATTCGAGGTTTCTGAAGAAGCTCGCGCGGAGTTCCGTGTCGCGCTCCATCGCATCGGCAAGCATGGCGAAGGCAACAGGTGCCGAGCCGAAGACGCGGGGGCTGACCTCACGGAGGTTTTTGATCGTCTGATCGAACATACCGGGAATGGGCTTGCCCGCATCGAGATAGACCGTGCCGCCGGCATTCATGTTGCCGTTGAAGCCGATATTGCCCGCCGAAATGTGGTTCCACGGCATCCATTCGAGACTCTGGGGAATTTCGTTCGGATCGGGCTCCTCGCTGCGCAGCGCTTCGGCCGCCGCGATCTGCGCCATCATCATGCGATGCGTCTGGATGACGCCTTTCGGCATGCCGGTCGAGCCGGAGGTGAAGAGATATTTCGCCACCGTGTCATGACCGATCTTTTCCATCGCGGCCCGGACATCGGGGCTCGTATTGGTCTTGAGGATCTCGTCATATGACGTGGCGCCAGCGACGCTACCCGTCTGGGTAACGATTTCAGCACCCTCGCCGACGGCGGCCAGCGCCTTCGCATAGAGATCGCCATGATCGGCGAAGATCATCTTCGGCCTTGTCAGCGCAACGACATGACGGAGCTTCGAGAAATCCGAACTCATCAGCGAATAGGGAACGCTGACAGGCGCAACCGGCACGCCCGCCTTCATCGCGCCGAGCGCCATGACCGCATGCGCGATCGAATTGCTGGACAGCACCATGAGCGGCGACGACTGATCGAGCCCGCGCGCCAGAAGCGCGCTTGCGACCGCATCGGCCCTGGCATTTGCCTCGCCATAGGTCATATAACGCCACTCGCCCGAGGCATCGCGTTCGGCAATGAAATTGCGGTCCGGGTGGATCGCCGCGCGCTCTTCGAGAATATGCGGCACTGAGCGCTTCATCTCGGGCAGCGGATAGTCCGACGAGATATAGAAAGTGCCGTCATCGGCGCGCTTCACCGTGATCTTCGGCGGCTTCTGTTTCAGCGGCTTGAAGGGCGCTGGCGCACCTGTATCTTCAGCAAGACTCATGACGTTCCTCCGGTTTCAAATGTCGTTCGGGGCCCGCGCATTCTGATGTGCGCGGTGCCCCGGATTTTCAGTCTCGAATTTTCAAAGGCCGGTCAGTTGACCATGCGTGTGCGGCCTTCCCAGAAGGGTGCACGCAACTCGCGGCGGAGAATCTTGCCAGACGGATTGCGCGGCAGCGCCTCGATGAAATCGACCGACTTCGGCACCTTGTAGCTTGCGATGCGCGTCTTCGCGAAGGCGATGATCTCTTCCGGCGTCGCCTGCTGGCCGGGCTTCAGCACGACGATGGCCTTCACCGCCTCGCCCCACTTCTCGTCTGGAACGCCGATGACGGCGGCATCCGCGATCGCGTCATGGCCAAACAGAGCATTCTCGACTTCCGCCGGATAGATGTTCTCACCGCCGGAGACGATCATGTCCTTCACGCGGTCATGGATAAAGAGATAGCCATCCTTGTCGAAGTAGCCGGCATCGCCCGTATAGAACCAGCCATTGCGGATCGCATCCTTCGTGGCATCGGCGCGGTTCCAGTAGCCCTTCATGATCGAGCCGCCTCGAATGACGATTTCGCCGACATCGCCGACCGGCACTTCCTCGCCATTGTCGCCGACCACGCGCACTTCCATGCCGGGGTTCGGGATACCGCAGGAGCGGAGCTTGCCCTTCGCCGGATCATGCGCCTCCGGCGGCAGGTTGGTCGCACCGCCTGCGGTTTCGGTGAGGCCGTAGACCTGAACGAAATCGGCGCCCTTGAAGGTTTCCTGTGCGCGTCGGAGCACGTCTTCAGCGATCGGCGATGCGCCATAGAGGATCTGGCGAACGCTCGACACATCGGTCTTGGCGATGTTCGGCTGCTGCAGAAGGAACAGAATGACGGCGGGCACCATGAAGGCGATGTTGATCTTCTCGCTTTCCATGAGCTTGAGGATCAATTGCGGATCGACATCCTTCAGGATCAGGTTCTTGCAGCCATGGATATTGCCGATAAGGCCGATATTCACACCCGCGACGTGGAAAAGCGGCATGCAGACCAGCGCCACCTCACCCTGGCCCCAGTTTGCCCATCCCGCCTTGCTGCCCTGATCGAAGATCGAGATGTAATTCGCATTGGTGAGCTGAACGCCCTTCGGATGACCGGTCGTCCCGCTCGTGTAGAGCTGGATTACATCGTCATCGGGGTCGGCCGGAAGCATGGGGTCGACCGGCTTCTGCGCGTCGCGCCAGTCATCGAAGGACTGCCAGTCGTTGCGGCCGCCATCGAGCGCCACCACCTTGCGGACCGTCGGGCACTCCGGCAGCACCTTCTCCACCATGTCGTAGAATTCGGCACCGACGAACAGGATCTCGGTACGGCTGTCATTCAGGACATAGGCGACTTCGGGTGCTGCGAGACGCCAGTTGACACCGACGACCACCGCCTTCGCCTTGAAGGCGCCGTAGAGCATCTCGAAATAGCGGTCGGAGCCCTTGCCCATGAAACCGATGCGGGCATCGGGCTTGCAGCCATCGGCGATCAGCGCCTGGGCGACCTGGCTCGCACGGGCATCGAGCTCGCCATAGGTCGTTTCCCGGCCCTCGAAGACCTGCGCCAGCTGATCCGGCGTCGCAGCGCCCCAGACGCGCGTTATGTCGGCCACCGACTTGACCTGAGAAATATCGACCATGTCCGTTTTCCTCCCGTTCCACTGCCCGCGATCCCCGCTTGGGCTCTTGTTGGCGGAGAGTTTAGCGAGCCGCGCGAACGGGGCAAGCAAAGCCGGACAGATGGACCGCCCCCGGCAGCCTTCTTGCCGCTGGACGCAGCGTCCGCGCCGTCTACACTGACCGGAAACAGAAACGCCACTCAGGGAAGGAACGCTGCATCATGGCCCGCATCCCCTATTTCGACACCTCAAAGGCCACCGGCCGCGCGAAGGACGTCTACGAAAAGCTGCCGAATCTCAACATCTTCCGCATGCTTGGCCATTCCGGCGACATGATCGACGGCTTCATCAAGCTCGGCAATGCAATCCTCATTCACAGCGAGCTCGATCCTGTGCTGCGCGAAATCGCTATCGTGCGGGTGGGCGTGCTGAAAGGCGCGTCTTACGAGGTCTATCAGCATGAAGAGATCTCGCGGCAACTCGGCATGTCCGAAGAACTGATCAAGGCGATCCATGAGGGCCCGGACGCCAGGGTATTCGATGAGACGCAGCGTCAGGTGATGCGCTTCACCGACGATGTCGTGAAGAACACCCGCGCTTCCGATGCGACCTTCAATCCTCTGGCCGAAAAGCTCGGCTACAAGCAGCTTCAGGAACTCGTCATCACTATCGGCTTCTACACCACGGCCTGCTATTTCCTCGAAACCTTCGATGTGGATATCGAGGAACCGGGCCACAAGTCGGGCGTGAAGCTGCCCGGCATGCAGGACTGAGCCGGACAATGGCGCGTATTCCCTATCCCGATCCGGCGGCGCTGCCCGCAGAAGCGCGGAGCCTTCTCGAAAGCCTGCCGCAGCTCAACATCTTCCGCATGATCGCGGGCGCAGGGGCTTCCTTCGTACCCTTCATGGAATTCATCAATTCCTATCTGAACTCGGGCGTGCTCGACCCGGAACTCAGGGAGCTTGTGATCCTGCGGGTCGGGCATCTTTGCGGCTCGGCTTATGAACTCCATCAGCATCGCCGCGTCTCGCGCATGATCGGCATGAACGAGGAACGGATCGCGGCAACGGCAGGTGCGCTCCCCTCACCACTGTTCAACGCGGCGGAAAATGCCGCCCTCGCCTTCACCGACGACCAGGTGGCCAATGTGAAGGCGGACGGCAGGCTCTTTGCCGCAGCGCACGAACTTCTTGGCGATGCCGGAATGCAGGAACTCGTCATCGTGATCGGCACCTATCTTCTCGTCTGCCGCTATCTCGAAACGTTCGAGATCGATCTCGAAGAGACGGACATACCGACGAGCGGGCTCGACGAAATAAGGAAGGGCCTTGAGAAACATGGCTGAGGGATATGTGAAGCCGCTGCCGCCGGAATCGGCAGGCACGGCGCCTGGCCGCGACAGGCTCAAGGGCCGCAAGATCCTGATCGTCGGCGGCGGACAGCGCGTGCTCGATGCGGCGACCGACCCCGTGGGCAATGGCCGCGCCATGTCAGTCCTCTTTGCGCGCGAAGGCGCGGCCATCGCCGTGGCCGACATGAACCGCGCCTCGGCGGAGGAAACCGCGTCGCTGATCGCCGGGGAAGGCGGCAAGGCGCAAGCCATCGAAGCCGATATTTCAAGGCCCGCCGACGTAGAACGCATGATAGCGGAAGCGGAAGGCGCCCTCGGCAAGATCGACGGGCTCGTGCTCAATGTCGGTATCGGCGTCGGCGGGCTCGGCCTTGAAGGCGCAACGCCGGAAGACTGGGACAAGGTGCTGACCGTGAACCTGCGCGGGCCGATGCTTTGCTGCAAGGCGGCGCTGCCGAAGCTTGCGGACGGATCGCCCATCGTCTTCATTTCATCGATCGCTGGCCTTGTCGCCGGATCGCGGCTGCCCGCCTATGATGCCTCGAAGGCCGCCCTTGGCGGTCTCATGCGCCACGTCGCCATGGAAGGTGCACGGCGTGGCATCCGTGCGAATATCGTCGCTCCCGGTCTCGTCGACACACCGCTCGGACGGCTCGCGACGCAAGGGCGCCCCTCGCGCGGGCGCACACCCGTGCCATTCGGGCGGCAGGCAACGGGCTGGGAAATCGCCTATGCGGCGCTGTTTCTCGTATCGGACGAAAGCGTCTACATCACTGCGCAGACACTCGCCGTCGACAGCGGCATGACCGGCATTTCGTGAAGCGCCGGGAGTAGCTTCAAAAACAACATTCTGGGGAGGATGACATGGGACTGGGTCTCAGCCGCTTTCAGTACACCAAAGGTCTGCACGATCTCGGCAATGGCGGCTATGCCTGGCTGCAGCCCGACGGCGGCTGGGGCTGGTCCAATGCAGGCCTCATCGTCGATAGCGGCGAGAGCTTTCTCGTCGACACGCTGTTCGACGTGCCACTGACGCGCGAAATGCTCGACGCAATGCGGAAAGCGGAGCCCAAGGCGGCGGCGAAGATCGGCACCCTCGTCAACACGCATCACAATGGCGACCACTGCAACGGCAACGAGTGCTGCGCGGGCGCGGAAATCATCGCCCACAAGCTCGCCGTCGAAGGCATGCGGCATGAGCCGCCTGCGCTGCTCGCCGGTTTTCTCGATATGGCGCCGGGGCTTGGCGATCTCGGCAAATATGTGAAGCAGTGCTTCGGCCCCTTCGACTTCAAGGGCGTGACGCAGACGCTCCCGACCACGACCTTCGAGACGGAGCTGACGCGCCATGTCGGCAACAAGGAAGTGCGCATCATGCATGTCGGTCCCGCGCATACGCCGGGTGACGCGCTTGTCTATGTGCCTGCCGACAGGACAGTATTCACCGGCGACATTCTTTTCATCGAGGGGCATCCGATCATGTGGGAAGGGCCCGTCGGCAACTGGATCGATGCCTGCGACAGGATCATCGCCATGGATGTGGAAACGGTGGTACCGGGACATGGGCCCATCACCGGCAAGACCGGCGTGAAGGCAGTCCGCGACTATCTCGTCTATATCCGCGACGAGGCGAGAAAGCGCTTCGACGCAGGGCTTTCGGCCTTCGATGCCGCGCTCGACATCGACATGAGCGACTATGACAGCTGGGGCGATGGCGAACGGATCGTCGTCAATGTCTCGACGCTCTACAAGGAATTCTCCGGCGACGACACGCCGAACGACGTGCCGACGATTTTTGGCCAGATGGCCGAACTGACAAAAAGGCAGGGGCGTCTGAGAGGCTGACGCAGCGTCGATGCAGCGGCCGCCTCGCCGTCACGCAACCGTGATGGAGGGGCGGTGGACAGATGACGCCTCCCTCCCCATGATCCGCGCAACGATTATCGGGAGGAATTCATGGTGACGCTCTACGAACATCCGCTTTCGCCATATGCGCAGAAAGTGAAAATCTCGGCACGGGAAAAGGGCATAGCGCTTGACCTGAGAACGCCGGACGGTATTGGCGCAGGAAGCGCTCAAGGCGAGTTCGTTGCGGCCAACCCCCGCGCGGAAGTACCCGCCCTCATCGACGGCGAGACATATGTCTTCGACTCGACCATCATCCTCGAATATCTCGAAGACAAATGGCCGGAACCGCCAATGCTTCCCGCCTCGCCCGCGGAGCGGGCAAAGGTGCGCATGATCGAGGATGTGTGCGATACCCACTATGAAGCGATCAACTGGGGACTTGGCGAGATTGCATATTTCCGGCGCGCCTCAGGCGCCAAGGCTGAGGAAATGCAGGAGCTTGCCGCACAACAGACGGCGAAAATCCAGGCCTGGCTTACGAAGCAGCTCGGTCCGAACGACTGGTTCAACGGCAAGAGCTTCGGCTGGGGCGATCTTTCGGTCGTGCCTTATGTGAATGGTTCTGCGGGCTTCGGCAATGCACCGGACGAAGGCTCGCCGCTCGGCAAATGGCTTGCGAGAGCAAATGCCCGTCCGGCGGTAGCGCAGACGGCGAAGGAAGCGGTGGACAGCATTGCCGGGATGCAGGTGGTGGCCGATGTGCTGAAGCAGGGCCTCTTCAAGCGCGAATATCGCGACCACCGGCTCGAATGGATGATGAAGACCGAAGGCGTCGAAATCGTGCTCGATGGCCTCGAAAAGAACAACATTCGCTTCAGCTACGACTTCGAATAGGACGCCGCGTCATGACCGCCAATGCACAGTCGATCATCTTCCACCAATATGACATCTCGCCCTTCTCGGAAAAGGTGCGCGTGATCTTCGGCATCAAGGGCCTTGAATGGTATGCCTGCGACCAGCCGGTCATCATGCCGAAGCCGGATCTCGTGGCGCTGACCGGCGGCTACCGGAAGATCCCCGTCATGCAGATCGGCGCAGATGTCTATTGCGATTCGCAGGTGATCATCCGCGAGCTTGAGCGCCGCTTCCCTTCGCCCTCGATCTATGTGGGCGGCGACAAGGGCGCTGGCTGGGCTCTATCCATGTGGTCGGACCGGGTGTTCTTTCAGGCAGGCGTCGCGATCATCTTTGGCGGCGGCACGCCGATTGCCGATGAAGCCTTCATCAAGGACCGCGAGAAACTGACGGGACGCCCCTTCGATATCGAGGCGATGAAGGCGGCTGCGCCGCTGATGGCCGAACAGTTTCGCGCACAGCTTGGCTGGCTCGACGAACAATTGTCAGACGGGCGCGACTTCCTGATGGGCGCAAAGGCGGGTCTTGCCGACGCGGGCGCCTATTACAACCTCGCCTTTGTTCGCTGGACGAGCCCCGCCGGGGTGAAGCTCATCGAGGCCTTTCCGAAGGTCGCCGCCTGGGAAAGGCGCGTGGCGGCAATCGGCCACGGCAAGCGGCAGGATATTTCCCGCGACGCGGCACTCGGCATCGCGAAGGCGGCGACCAGCACGGAAATGGCAAAGGCCGATCCCGGAGAACCGAACGGGCTGAAGCCCGGCGACAAGGTGATGGTCATGGCCGACGATTACGGCCGCGATCCGATTGCGGGCGAACTCGTCTCCTCCTCGGCCCAGCATGTTGCCATCAGGAGAAACGATCCACGCGTCGGCGATGTCGTGGTTCACTTCCCGAGAGCTGGCTTCCTCGTCGTGAAGTCGTGATAGGCTCGGGCGCATGACGCCTGAACCGAGATTGCCCGAACTGGGAACCATTGAAGGCTTCTACGGCAAGCCGTGGACCTTCGAGGCGCGCGCGGCTCATGTGAGCGCGCTCGCGCCCCATGGCTACCGCTTCTACCACTATGCCCCGAAAGCCGATGCCTTTCTGCGCCGGCGCTGGGGAGAGCCGCATCCGAAGGAAGATTTCGAGGCGCTGGCGAGGCTCGCCGCCCATTGCCGGGCTGAGGGTGGGCGCTTCGGCGTCGGTCTCAGCCCCTATGAAATCTACCTCGATTTCGATGAGGCGGCGCGCGCGGCCTTAAAGCGCAAGCTCGCCGAACTGGACGCCATCGGTATCGACGATCTGGCGATCCTCTTCGACGATATGCGCGGCGACGTGCCCCGCCTTGCCGAAACGCAGATCGGGATTCTGAACTTCGTCGCGG
>JAJLKS010000308.1:0-1739 GCA_033838765.1 Alphaproteobacteria bacterium | reverse complement strand
TCCTGCCCCTCGTGCCGCTGTCGGATGGCTGCGGCGAAGTCGTGGAAGTGGGCGAGGGCGTGAAGCGCCTGAAGAAGGGCGACCGCGTGGCGCCGAGCTTCTTCCAGGGCTGGATTTCAGGCGGCCCCGTCGCCGAACTCCTCGGGCCGACGGCACTTGGCAGCCCGATCGACGGCTGCGCGCAGGAATATATGGTTCTTTCCGCCGAAGGCATGTCGAAGGCGCCTGCCAATCTCTCCGACGAGGAAGTCGCCTGTCTTCCCTGCGCCGCGCTCACCGCATGGCGGGCGCTGGTGGTCGAAGGCAACCTCAAGGCCGGCGATACGGTTCTGGTTCAGGGAACCGGCGGCGTCTCGATCTTCGCGCTCCAGTTCGCAAAGGCGATGGGCGCACGGGTGATCGTCACCTCGTCGTCGGATGAAAAGATCGAACGCGCAAAGAAGCTCGGCGCGGACGATGCGATCAACTACAAGGCGACGCCGAACTGGGAAATGGAAGCACGCAAGCTGACCGGCGGCCGCGGCGTCGATCACGTTGTGGAAGTCGGCGGTGCCGACACGTTCCCGCGCTCGATCATGGCGGCGCGCGTCGGCGGCCATATCGCGGTGATCGGCATTCTCTCCGGCCTCACCAAGGACGTGAATGTCGCCGCGATCTTCGCGCAAAACCTCAAGATCAGCGGCATCACGGTCGGCAGCCGGACGCAGTTCGAGGAAATGTCGCGCGCCATCGAGCAGAACGATATCCATCCCGTCATCGACAAGCGCTTCTCGCTCGACGAGGCGCAGGATGCCTTCCGCCTGATGCAGGGCGCATCCCACTTCGGCAAGATCGTGCTGAATATCTGACAAGTGAATTGGGGGTAGGGTGAAAGCCTTACCCCCACAATTCCCGCTCCGGCGGATAGACGAGGCTGCCTTCATAGCGCAGCGCCGGTTCGCGGTCCTGCGCAAGCAGCAACGGCCCGTCGAGATCGACATAGTCGGCCTGCTGTGCGGCGAGCATCGCAGGTGCCATCGCAAGCGATGTCGAGACCATGCAGCCCACCATCACGCGGAGCTTGCGGAGCTTCGCGCAGCGGATGACGGACAGCGCCTCGGTGAGGCCGCCGGTCTTGTCGAGCTTCACATTGATGAAGTCGTAGAGCCCCACCAGCCGCTTCATGCCTTCAAGCCCATGCGCGCTTTCATCGGCGCAGAGCGGTACCGGGCTGTCGATGCCGCGCAGCGCTTCGTCGTCCTTTGCGGGAAGCGGCTGCTCGATCAGCGAAACGCCGAGCCGTGCAAGTTCCCTGGCAAGCGGCGAAACGTCTGCCGGCTTCCAGCCTTCATTTGCATCGACGATCAGCGCCGCGCGCGGCGCGCCTTCGCGCACGGCTTCGACGCGGGCAATATCTTCATCGCCGCCATGACCGAGCTTGAGCTTGAGGAGCGGCCGGTGCGCCGCCTGCGCTGCCGCCTCTCGCATCGCATCCGGCGAGCCAAGGCTCAGGGTGAAGGCGGTTGTCAGCGCGCGAGGCTGGGTGAGGCCGACAAGTTCCCAGGCGGGCTTTCCGGCGAGTTTTGCCTCAAGATCCCAGAGCGCGCAGTCGAGCGCATTGCGCGCCGCGCCGCGATGCATCGCGCGCTGCAGGTCCTCGCGTGTGATGCCGTCTGCCAGCGCCTGCTGTTGCGCCTTGATGGCGGCAGCGACATCTTTTTCCGTCTCGCCATAGCGCGCATAGGGCACGCATTCGCCTT
>JAJLKS010000307.1:0-2165 GCA_033838765.1 Alphaproteobacteria bacterium | reverse complement strand
CGCCAGTTCGCCGACGGCCTGATCATGGCCGGCACCAAGCGACCCGACTACGGCCCGGTCATCGACATCTGCACCGCTGCGTCGCTACGGGAGCTCGCCACGCCGGCGCTGCTGGCGGTGCTCACCCCGGTGATCATCGGGTTCGGCATCGACGTCTACGCCCTCGGCGCGTTCCTGGCGGCGGTGATCCTCACTGGCCAGCTGATGGCGAACTTCCTGTCGAACGCCGGCGGGGCGTGGGACAACGCCAAGAAGTACATCGAGGACGGCAATTTCGGCGGCAAGGGCTCCGAAGCCCACAAGGCTGCCGTGACGGGCGACACCGTCGGTGACCCATACAAGGACACTGCCGGCCCGGCCGTGAACCCGATGATCAAGATCACGAACATCGTGGCCCTGCTTCTGCTCGCCGTGCTCGCGCACTAAAGGCAGACGCCTCCAGTACAAAGCCCCGCGGAGCGATCCGCGGGGCTTTTTGCTGTCTGTGACATTGTTCCGATTGACGCGCTTGCCGTTCAAATGAAAACTCAATCTCCAATCGGGAGGAGGCGCAGATAGTGGGGGAGTTCTCGGCCTTTTATGAAGTGGCGGCCCTGCTTCTCCTGGCGTCGATAGCCGGTGCATTGGGGCTGAAGCTCAAGCAACCGGTGATCGTCAGCTTCATTCTCGTCGGCATGCTTGCGGGGCCGGCAGGCTTCGACATCGTGCGCTCGACGGACAATCTTGAGCTCCTGTCGGAGCTCGGCGTCACGCTTCTTCTCTTCCTCGTCGGATTGAAGCTCGATCTCAATCTCGTCCGCACACTCGGGGCCGTGGCGCTCAATACAGGCCTCGGCCAGATCCTCTTCACCTCCGTCATCGGCTTTCTTATCTGTCTCGGCCTCGGGATGACGCCGCTCGCATCCGTCTATGTCGCAGTTGCCATCACCTTCTCGAGCACCATCATCATCGTGAAGCTCCTGTCCGACAAACGCGAGCTCGATGCGCTTCATGGCCGTATCGCGCTCGGTTTCCTGATCGTGCAGGATCTGGCCGTGGTCGTCGCCATGGCAATCATGTCCGCCATCACGGCGGGTGCAGCCGGCGGCGATGGTCTTGGCGGCGCCCTGATGGGCCTTGCGGCGGGCGCCGTTCCCTTTCTGCTGCTCTGGCTGTTCGTGTCGAAAGTCGCGACGAGGGTGCTCGATGGCATAGCCAAGGCGCCCGAACTGCTCATCGTCTTTGCGCTCGGGCTTGCGGCGGCCTTTGCCGCGCTTGGCGATTATCTCGGCTTCAGCAAGGAACTGGGCGGCCTTGTTGCCGGTGTGGCGCTCGCCTCGACGCCCTTCCGGGAGTCGATCGCATCGCGCCTTGCAAGCCTGCGCGACTTTCTTCTCGTCTTCTTCTTCATATCGCTTGGCGCGCATCTCGATCTGCGCGTCGTAGGCGAAGCCGTGGGCGAGGCTCTTGTGCTGTCGCTCTTCGTGCTGATCGGCAATCCGCTGATCGTCATGGTCATCATGGGCGCCATGGGCTACCGCAAGCGCACGGGCTTTCTGGCAGGCCTTACTGTCGCGCAGATCAGCGAGTTCTCGCTGATCTTCGTTGCGATGGGCGTCGCGCTTGGACATGTCAGCCCGGAAGCCGCCGGTCTCGTCACGCTGGTCGGTATCATCACCATCGCGCTTTCGACCTACATGATCCTCTATTCGCAGCCGCTCTATGGCTTCATCGAGAAATATCTCGGCATATTCGAGCGACGCATCCCGCATCGCGAAGGCGACATCGCGGAAAGTGCCGAGGGCGAGAAATACGATGTGCTGCTGTTCGGCCTTGGCCGCTACGGGCGCGCCTTGCACGCCAAGTTCTCCGAATACGGGCTCCGTGTCCTCGGCGTCGATTTCGACCCGGATGTCATCCGGCAATGGCGCCGGGGCGGCGGCGATGCGATCTATGGCGACCTTCAGGACCCGGATATGTGCGAAACCCTGCCGATGGCCGGTGTGCGGCTGGCGATCATAGCCGTCCCGCCGCATGAAATCGGCGTCACGCATGACGACCCGCGCGGATCGCTTATCGTTGCGCTGCGCAATGGCAACTTCACGGGACAGATCGCGGCAATCGCCAGAAGCGAGGCAGACCTCGCATTGCTGCGCACCAAGGGCGCCGATATCGTTCTCAGTCCC
>JAJLKS010000306.1:0-1412 GCA_033838765.1 Alphaproteobacteria bacterium | reverse complement strand
CTCTTTCAGCACATCGATGAAGACGATGAGCGCCGCACTTGCAAGCGCCCCGCGCATGAGCGGCACATGGATGGCGGCAAGGACGCGGCGCGGCCCCGCGCCGAGAATGCGCGCCGCCGCATCGAGCGCCGGATGGATTTTCTCAAGCCCGCTATGCGTCGCATTGTAGGCGGCGGTGAGAAACCTCGCGACATAGGCAAAGACAAGTCCGGCGATTGAGCCGGTCAGGATGAGCCCCGGCGTTGCGCCGAAGCGGGCTTCCGCGAAACTGCCAAAGGCGCGGTCGATGCTGGTCGACAGGGTGAGAATGCCGATGGCGATCATCGCGCCCGGCAGCGCATAGCCGAGTGTTGCAAGGCGTATCGACACGCGGTTGAAGCGCGTCGGATGAAGCCGCTCGCCATAGCTCAGAAGCAGGGCGAGCATGGTTGCAAGCAGAGCCGCTATCGTGGCGACGAATATGCTGTTCCATGCGAAATCGAGAAAGTTGCGTCCAAGCAGTGGATCGCCTTCGATCAGCGCATAGCGGATCAGCACGGCGGCAGGCACCACGAAGCCGAGCAGCACAGGCAGTGCGCAGGCGGCAATCGCGCCTGCCGCCGCGATCCCCGACAGCCGCTTCGGCTGCGAAGCCATGTCGCGCGACAGCGGATTGGCGACGCGCCCGCGCCTTCCCGCCATTTCGAGAAAGACGAGCGCAATGGCAAAGACGAACAGCCATGCGGAAATCTGTGCGGCGGATACGGGATCGCCAAGGCTGAACCAGGTGCGGAATATGCCGGTCGTGAGCGTCGGCACCGCGAAATAGTCGACGACACCGAAATCCGAGATCGTTTCCATGAGAGCGAGCGCGATGCCGCCCGCAATCGCGGGCCGCGCGCAGGGAAGCGCCACGCGGGTGAAAGCACGCCATGGCCGCGCACCGAGATTGCGCGCCGCATCGAACAGCGCCGCCGATTGCCGCTGGAAGGAAACGCGCGCCAGCAGATAGACATAAGGATAGAGCACGAGGCTCAGCATGATGGCGGCACCCGGAAGCGAGCGGACCGGCGGAAAATAATAATCGCCCGCCCCCCATCCGGTAACGCCCCGCAGCGCCGACTGAACCGGCCCCGCAAAGGCGAGCAGGTCCGTATAGACATAGGCCACGATATAGGCAGGCGTTGCGAGCGGCAGCACGAGCGCCCAGCTTGCAATGGCATGAAGCGGAAAGCGCGTCGTGACCGTGAGCCATGCCGTGCCGACGCCGGTAATGCCGGTCAGGAAGGCGACGAGCGCCATCAGTTTCAGCGTGTTCGCGACATAGGCAGGCATCACGGTCGCGGCGAGATGCGCCCAGTTCTCGCTCGGCGGTGCGGCAAGGCTTGCCAGAACCACAAGCGAGGGCAGAAGCACGAGCGCCGCCGCGGCCA
>JAJLKS010000305.1:0-2508 GCA_033838765.1 Alphaproteobacteria bacterium | reverse complement strand
GGCCCGCGGAAGCCGGCCTGACGGAGCTTTTCCCGGATTTCCGCATTCTCGAGCATGCGGCCCGAGGCGAAGCGGTCCACGACTTCCTTCACGAAACCCTTTGGCGTGTGGCGCAGCCGCGTCCGCTCCTGCGAGAGCGCTTCCCGGGCACGGGCACGCATCGCCTCGCGCTCGGTCGAGACGTATTTCATGCGCGTGGAGAGCTTGTCCGTCGTGAGGAACGAGGCCGCCAGGGTGAGGATCGTCGCAAAGGCGGCGATCGCCGTGAGCAGCATGACCATGCTCTCGACATTCATCAGACCGGCGGCGAACTCAAAGGCGGAACCCATATCCAAATCCTAGAACTTGAAGTCGATCATCTTCTTCATGATGAAGACGCCCATCGCCATCCACATCAGGCTTCCGGCGATGATCATGTTGCCGGCGGTCGTCGTGAAGAGCACGGTCATGTAGTCGGGCGAGCTGAAATAGATGAGCAGCATGACGGAGGGCGGCAGCGAGCCGATGATGCCGGCAGACGCCTTTGCTTCCTGCGACATTGCCTGGATCTTCGCGCGCATCTTTTTTCGCTCGCGCAGCACCTTGGCGAGATTGCCCAGCGCCTCGGAAAGATTGCCACCCGTCTTCTGCTGGATCGCCAGCACGATCATGAAGAAGTTCACTTCGGGCAGCGGCATGCGCTCATATATTTTCTCAAGGCCCTGTTCGAGCGTGACGCCGACGCGCTGCGCCTCGACGAGCCCCTGAAACTCGGTTCGGACCGGCTCAGGCGCTTCCGACGCGATGAGCTTCAGGCAGTCATTGACGGGCAGGCCCGACTTCACGCCGCGCACGATCACGTCGATCGAGTTCGCGAATTCTTCCGTGAATGCCTTCTGGCGGCGCTTGACCAGGAAGGACAGGAACCAGCGCGGCAGCCCGAAGGCGGCGGCGAAGCCACCAAGGACCGACACCAGCGGCGACATGCCGGTGACGAACAGCAGCAGCATGGCAACGACACCTGCAACGGCGCTCGCGATGTAGAAGACGCGCACCTCCATATCGAGGCCCGCCCTCTCGATGCGGGTGCGCAGGGGAATGCGCTTCTTCTTTTCCTTCTGCTTTTCCTCGAGATCCTTCAGCGTATCCTGCACCTGCTTGCGGCGCTTGTCGCTGTTGTCGACTTCATTTTCATTGGGCGCGAGACGCGCCTTTCCGGCGCGCGCGACACGGGCGACGCGCTGCTGGGATTTGGTTTCGCCGCCGACAAAGACGAGCCCGACGCCACCGATACCGATGGCCGCGAGGACCGCGATCCCGAAGATCATCAGCGTTGCCTGATCCATCGGAGCGCCCTCTATCCCTGGGCGCGGTCGAGAGCGGCCGCCAACGCGTGATGCTGATTGTAGTAGCGGGCGCGATCCCAGAAGGAGGGACGCGCTATCCCCGTCGAACGATGCTTGCCGATGATGCGGCCGGTTTCGTCCTCGCCCTCGATATCGTAGACGAAGAGATCCTGGGTGATGATGACATCACCTTCCGTGCCGAGCACTTCGGTGATGTGCGTGATGCGGCGGGAACCATCGCGCAGACGGGCGGCCTGAATGACCACGTCGATCGAGCCGCAGATCATTTCGCGGATGGTCTTCGAGGGAAGCTGGTAGCCACCCATCGTGATCATGCTCTCAAGACGCGACAGCGCTTCGCGCGGGCTGTTCGCATGGAGCGTACCCATGGAGCCGTCATGACCGGTGTTCATGGCCTGAAGCAGGTCGAAGGCTTCAGGTCCGCGCACGTCGCCGACGATGATGCGCTCAGGGCGCATACGCAGACAGTTGCGGACGAGTTCGGTCATCGTGACCTGGCCCTGCCCTTCGAGGTTCGGCGGGCGCGTTTCGAGGCGCACCACATGCGGCTGCTGAAGCTGGAGTTCGGCGGCGTCCTCGCAGGTGATGACGCGCTCATCCGCTTCGATGAAGCCGGTGAGACAGTTCAGCAGCGTCGTCTTGCCGGACCCGGTACCGCCGGAGATCAGCTCGTTGCAGCGTCCCTTGCCGATGATGCCGAGCACTTCCGCTCCTTCCTGCGAGATCGACGCGTACTGCACGAGATCGTTCATCGTCAGCTTGTCGCGGCGGAACTTTCGGATGGTGAGCGCCGGGCCGTCGATGGAGAGCGGCGGCACGATCACGTTCACGCGGGAACCGTCCGGCAGACGCGCGTCGCAGATCGGGCTCGACTCGTCGACGCGGCGGCCGACCTGGCTCACGATACGCTGACAGATATTCATCAGCTGGCTGTTGTCGCGGAAGCGGATATTGGTCAACTCGACCTTGCCGTTCACTTCGATGAAAGTGCGGTCGCAGCCATTCACCATGATGTCGGCAATGTCGTCGCGCGCCAGAAGGGGCTCGAGCGGACCATAACCGAGAACGTCGTTGCAGATATCCTGAAGCAGGGCTTCCTGCTCGGAGATCGACATGACGACATTCTTGATCGACAGGATTTCATTGACGATGTCGCGGATTT
>JAJLKS010000304.1:0-4178 GCA_033838765.1 Alphaproteobacteria bacterium | reverse complement strand
CCGCTGCCAAGAAGGCCGCGCCCAAGAAGAAGAAAGAAGACTGAACGGCGCTTCATCGCACCGAACGGAAGGGGCCCGGTTCATCGCCGGGCCTTTTTTCTTCCCGCATTACTGAATTGAGGCGCAAATGCGGCAGCGCCTCTTAAGGTTTCGTTAGTAAAAAACTTCGCCTCCCAAAGAAAAACCTGTTGCGCGGACTCAGCGATACCTATATCTCCGCGCATCACAAGACGCACACGCACGTGCCACTGGCCCATCGCAGGTTTATGCAACGACGGAAAGCGTCCTTTTTGGATCACGCCGGACTCTGAAAGAGCCGGGTCTGAAAAAGGGTGTTTACGATGTTCGCTTCCGAGCAGGGCCGCCGTGCCCGTTCGCGCATCTCCACGAAATCCGCCGTCAAGTCGGTTCCGGCCACCAAGCCGGTATCTGCCAAGGCATCTTCGCGCCGCAAGCCGCGGCTTCGCCTCGTGCCGAAGGCGGCCGAGCTGCCGCTCGAGCGCGGCGGCCTGCCGCCCAAGATCGCGCGCTATCTCGCGACGGCGGACATTCCTTCTCCCTGCCTTGTGATCGATGTCGACATCGTCGCCCATAATTTCGAGGAGCTTGCCCGCTCGCTTCCTGCGGCGCGCATCTTCTATGCCGTGAAGGCGAACCCGGCCGACGAGATCGTCTCGCGGCTCGCAGGCCTCGGCTCGGCCTTCGACACGGCCAGCATGGGCGAGATCGACCTCTGCCTCGGCCACGGCGTTTCGCCGGATCGCCTCTCCTTCGGTAACACGATCAAGAAGGAACGTGACATCGCGGAAGCCTATGCGAAGGGCGTGCGCATGTACGCCTTCGACAGCGCCGCCGAGCTCGACAAGATCGCCCGTGTGGCCCCCGGGTCGAAGGTCTATTGCCGCGTGCTGATGGAATGCGAAGGCGCCGAATGGCCGCTCTCGCGCAAGTTCGGTTGCGAGCCCGAGATGGCCGCCGACCTGCTCGTGCGCGCGAAGGAACTCGGGCTCGATGCCTATGGCGTCTCCTTCCATGTCGGCTCGCAGCAGACCGACCTGACGCAATACGACAAGGCGCTGGCGCTTTCGCTCTCGCTTTTCCGTACGCTTGAGGCGCGCGGCGTGAAGCTGCGCATGGTCAACATGGGCGGCGGTTTTCCGTCGCGCTACCGCACGGACGTGCCGTCGATTGCCGCCTATGGCGCCGCGATCCGCGAGGCGCTCGCGCGTCATTTCGGCGACGACCAGCCGGACGTGATCGTGGAGCCCGGCCGCGGCGTCGTCGGCGATGCCGGCGTCATCCAGGCCGAAGTCGTCCTCGTCTCCGAAAAGGGCGGCGACGATGCGCGACGATGGGTCTATCTCGATGCAGGCAAGTTCCACGGCCTCGCCGAGACGATGGATGAGGCGATCAAGTACCGCCTGCTGACCTCGAAGGATGGCGGCGATACAGCGCCCGTCGTCCTCGCCGGCCCGACCTGCGACAGCGCCGACATCCTCTACGAGAAGACGGATTACCGTCTCCCGTCGAGCCTCGAAGCAGGCGACAAGGTCTGGATCCTCGCGACGGGCGCCTACACGACCACCTATTCGGCGGTCGCGTTCAACGGCTTCCCGCCGCTTGCCAGCGTCTGCATCTGATCGCATAGCGCATTGATGGACAGGGAAGGGCGCGGCTCTGCCGCCGCCCGCCCGCCATATGGATATGACCATGAAGATCGTTCAGGAAGAACTCGTCCACGGCCCCGCCGTGGAAAAGCTGGTCGCCGAGGCTTTCGGTCCCGACCGCTTCGAGAAAACCGTTTACCGGTTCCGCGACGGCGTGGATGCCGAAGCCTCGCTCTCCCTTGTCGCGCTCGACAAGGGAGAGGTTGTCGGCACGCTCCGTTTCTGGCCGGTCGAAATCGAAGGCGGCACGGCGGCCCTGCTGCTCGGCCCGCTCGTCACAACGCCCTCGCGTCAGGGTGAAGGCATCGGCAGCCGTCTGATGAAGGCAGGGCTTGCCCGCGCAACAGCCGAGGGCCACCGGATCGTCATTCTGGTCGGCGACGAGCCTTATTACCGCCGCTTCGGTTTCACCAGGGCGCTTGCCCGCAGGCTCGAACTGCCGGGCTGGGTCGATCCCGCCCGCTTCCTCGCCCGCGAACTCGTCTCCGGCGCGCTCAAAGGTGTTTCGGGCATGGTCGGCCGGGCAGGCGGACTGGAGAAGGCCAGCAAGGCTGCCTGACGCAACGGCAAGACCATGCTGACGCAGGGGGCGAAATCCGCCGTTCCCGCACCTATATTCATTGCGCTAGTGTTCTGAACCGTCCATTTACCGAATCGGACTAAGCCTTTTCTTGCGATCCGCATGGAAAAGCGCCCCCCGGGCCCTTTGCACGAGGGTGGCGCGGCCTGCTAAACAGGCATTCCGGTCCGATGCCCAGGAGAGAAAATGAAAGACCCCATCGATACCTACATGAACCTCGTGCCGATGGTGGTCGAGCAGACCAACCGGGGCGAGCGCGCCTACGACATTTTCTCGCGACTGCTGAAAGAGCACATCATCTTCGTGGCCGGTCCCGTCGAGGACGGCATGGCGATGCTCGTCACCGCACAGCTTCTCTTCCTCGAGGCCGAAAACCCGAAGAAGGAAATCTCGATGTACATCAATTCGCCGGGCGGCATTGTGACATCGGGCCTTGCGATCTACGACACCATGCAGCATATCCGCCCGCCGGTTGCGACGGTTTGCATGGGGCAGGCTGCTTCCATGGGCTCGCTCCTTCTCGCCGCAGGCGAAAAGGGCATGCGTCATGCGCTGCCGAATGCGCGCATCATGGTCCACCAGCCATCGGGCGGTTTCCAGGGCCAGGCGACCGACATCGAAATTCATGCGCGCGAGACGATCGCGATTCGCGAGCGGCTCAACAATATCTATGTGAAGCATACGGGCCAGAGCCTCAAGGCGGTCGAAGATGCGCTTGAACGCGACAACTTCATGAGCCCCGAGCGCGCCAAGGAATTCGGCATCATCGACCATATCGGTGTCGAACGGGGCTCGGACGCAGCGAAAAAAGGCTGAAATTAGCGCCAGTTTGCGGCATTTCGCCTCGCAGCTGCCGTCCGGAAGGGCGGCGGATGCACAAGATTCGGGCCATTGCCGCGCAGGGAACCGCCATTTTTCAAGGTATGGCGCGCCTTTTCGCGGGTAATGAAATGTTGATCCCCCCGCGAATAACATGCTCGTATGGCATTGGGGTGAAGGTTTCCGGCATCCGTTTCGTGTGTTCAGGCGTACACGGGACAGGTGCCTTGAAAGGGCCCCGGATGGCAGGCACGGTTGGTGCATCGGAATTCAGCCAGGCATGTCCGGCCGGGCCTGTGGGTTACTAAGGAGTTCTTATGAGCAAGGTGAGCGGCGGCGACTCCAAGAACACGCTCTACTGTTCCTTCTGCGGCAAGAGCCAGCATGAGGTCAGGAAGCTGATCGCGGGACCGACCGTCTTTATCTGCGACGAATGCGTCGAACTCTGCATGGACATCATCCGTGAGGAAAACAAATCCTCGCTTGTGAAGTCGCGTGACGGTGTTCCCTCGCCGCAGGAAATCTGTGGTGTGCTCGATGATTATGTGATTGGCCAGAAACACGCAAAGCGCGTGCTCTCGGTCGCGGTCCACAATCACTACAAGCGCCTGAACCACGCCGCAAAAAATAACGACGTCGAACTGGCGAAGTCGAACATCCTGCTGATCGGTCCGACCGGTTGCGGCAAGACGCTGCTCGCGCAGACGCTCGCCCGCATCCTCGACGTGCCCTTCACCATGGCGGATGCGACGACGCTTACCGAAGCCGGCTATGTCGGCGAAGACGTCGAGAACATCATTCTGAAGCTGCTCCAGGCCGCCGACTACAATGTCGAGCGCGCGCAGCGCGGCATCGTCTATATCGACGAAGTCGACAAGATCAGCCGCAAGTCCGACAACCCGTCGATCACACGCGACGTTTCGGGCGAAGGCGTGCAGCAGGCGCTGCTCAAGATCATGGAAGGCACGGTTGCCTCCGTGCCGCCGCAGGGCGGCCGCAAGCACCCGCAGCAGGAATTCCTGCAGGTCGATACGTCGAACATCCTGTTTATCTGCGGCGGCGCGTTCGCCGGCCTCGAGAAGATCATCTCGCGGCGCGGGCGTGGCTCCTCG
>JAJLKS010000303.1:0-7701 GCA_033838765.1 Alphaproteobacteria bacterium | reverse complement strand
AAGGCGCAACAAGCGTCGTCGTGAGGAGCTTGCAGCGCCCGGCCGATACCGGCAGCAACCGGTACCAGATCGCCCGGTCATGCGTCGTCAGGAACATGAAGCAGGGAAAGCCGAGATAAAGGCCCCATTCATTTGCCTGATTGTCATTCAGGCCCGTGATCGGCTTGAAGCCGGGCACTTTCGGGCCGGCGCCGGTGGCGGACGCCCTGAGTTCCGCGCGGAGTTTGTCCGTATAGGGAAGATGGGCACGAATGAAATAAGGCCGCTCGGCATCCGCCCATGTGAGCTCGCCCGGCATGCTCGGATTGAGCGTCGTCGCATGGGTGCCGATATGGTGATAGGACTCCATCCAGTTCTCGACCATCACCTTCCAGTTGAAGTCGCATTCCCATTCGAACTCGATGGCAATTTCCATTTCCGCCGCGTTCCACGGCGCGGTAAGGCGCCCGAATTCTTCATATTGCTCGGCTAGCGGCTTCGCTTCCCCGTCGAAATTCACGAAAACGAACCCGTTCCAGACTTCGCTGCGGAATTCCGATAGCCGCCAGTCCGCCTTCTCGAAGCCTTCGGCCTTGTGCATCTGCGAGCAGCCGCGCAGCGAACCGTCGAGATCGTAGGACCATTTGTGATAGGGGCAGACGAGCAGCCGCGTCTCGCCCTCGCGCGGGAAGGCGGGTTCTTCCGGCATGATGTCCATCGCGCGATGCGCGCAGACGCGAGACAGAACGCGGATTTGCTCATCATGCCCGCGTACCGCGACAAGCGGCTCGTCGAAGAGATCGATCGCGATGAAGCTGCCCGGCGTTTTCAGTTGCGAGACATGGGCAAGGCACATCCAGTCCTTCTTGAAGATATTGTCGCGCTCGAAGGCGAAGAACTCTTCGTCGATATACGTCTCGCGCGGCAGCGTAACGGCGCGCTCGAGCGGCAGCGCGGCGGCAGCCGCAACGTCTTTCAGGATTGCATCGAGTTTTGCGGAAGCGGTCATCTGGATACCTCCTTCAGAGATCGAATTCCTTGCGAAGCGCGGCAGTGATGCCGTCGATATGGTCAGCCGCGAGCCATTCGCCTTTCTCGGCGCTGGCGCCTGTCGCCCGTGCAAGCACGCCGGTCGCGGGCACGAGGCCGTGCCGCACCGGATAGCGGTCATAGGCCGGAAACTCGGCATGGCCATGCGTCGGCGTCTTCGGCACGTCCACGAGATCGGGCCGGATCAGCAGCATCAGCGATGTTTCGATCAGCGCGGCATGTTCGAGATCGATGCCGGGATAGCCGTCGGGGAACAGCCGGTCGAGTGTTTCCGGCTTGATGAAGTCCCAGTATTCAAGCCGCACGATTTCTGCATCGTCGATTCCGTCGCGCCGCATTTCGCGCAATGCGAGATCGATCCCCTCGATGATCGGCCAGGCATTTTCCACATGTCCGTTCACGACCACGAAGCGCCGCGCGCCATGCAGCGCGAGATCGTGCAGCACGTCCCGCACGACGAGCGTGAGCGTGTTTGCGGCGAGGCTCGTCGTGCCTGGAAAGGCCTGTCCTCCGCCCGAGCGCGGTTGCGACTTGTAGCCATAGGGAATGGTCGGCGCGACCACACCGCCGATCCGCTTGGCGACTTCCTTTGCCATATGCGTCGGCAGGAAGACGTCCGTACCGAGCGGCAGATGCGGACCGTGCTGTTCCGTCGCGCCGACCGGCAGGAAGAAGGGTGCGCGTGCCTTCGTCTTCGCCTCGAAGTCGGGCCAGGTGATTTCCTGCATCAGAACGGAGTCGGTCATCGGCTTACCTCATCGCGGCGCCGCCATCGGCGCCGATACATTGTCCGGTGATGAAGCCCGCCTCAGGGCTCGCAAGAAAAAGCACCGCACCTGCGATTTCCTCAGGGCGGCCGATGCGGCCGAGCGGGTTCGAGGTTTCGAGTGCCTTCAGCGCCGGGTTCATGTTCCCGAAATCGAGAAGCGGCGTGTCGACAGGTCCGGGTGCCACGGCATTGACGAGAATGCCGGGCGCGAATTCGCGCGCCCATGACCGCGTAAGCGACAGCATTGCGCCTTTCGTGGCCGCATAGACGGATGATCCCGCACGGCCCAGAAAGGCAAGCTCCGAGGCTATGTTGACGATGCGGGCATCCGGCGCGAGATGCGGCAGCGCTGCCCGCGTGACGAGGATGGGCCCGCGCAGATTGACCGCGAGCATCCTGTCGAGCGCGTATGTGTCGAGAGCCTCCATGCGGGACTGGATTTCGATGCCGGCGCAATTGACGAGCACGTCGATACCGCCAAGGCGTGCGGTCGCGCCCCCAACGCCAGTGTTCACTGCGGTTTCATCCGTGACGTCGGCGGCGACAATTTCGAACCCGGCCCCCCGCTGGTCCGCAAGGTCGAGCCCGACCACCCGCGCGCCTTCCTTCGCAAATGCCTCGGCGATGGCCTTGCCGATGCCGCTTGCCGCGCCTGTCACCACAACCCGCCGATCCTCGAATCGTCTCACTTGCAGGGCTCCTTTCCGCTGCAGCGAGACTGCCAATGGGCCCGTTGCCGTCGAAGACGGAAACGGTCAATGCCGGGCATTGATCGAATTTATGGGAGCGCGCAGTATATGGGTCTGTGGCCTGAAAGGATGGCATGTTGCGTAAGAAGGACATCCGCATCGACCCGGCGCTGTTTCACCGGATCGACCTCAATCTCTTCAAGATTTTGCTCGAAATCGCCCGTTCAGGCGGTATCGGCGCGGCTGCGCGCCGCCTGAATCTTCAGCAGCCTGCGGTCAGCCTCGCCTTGAAGCGGCTGGAAGCGCATCTCGACGCGGAACTCTGTATCCGCTCGGCGCGCGGCGTGACGCTGACGCCCGAGGGCCGCATCGTTGCAGCCTTTGCAGAACATCTCTTCCAGCAGGTGCAGGCATTGCCCCGGGAAATGGCCCAGGTGGCGGGCGAGGTGGAAGGCCTTCTCACCATTCGCTCGGTTTCCGCCGTCCACTCGGCGGAACTCGACGCGACGCTCGATACGATGCGCCGCCGCCACCCGCGTATCAGGCTTCGCATCGACATCGCACCTTGCGGCATCGTGGTGGATGCCCTGCTGAAGGATGAGGCGGAAGTCTGCATCGCTTTCGACAGCGCGCCGCGCAGCGACCTTCTCTACGAACCGCTCATGCGCGAATACCAGCAGCTCTATTGCGGCCGGTCCCATGCGCTTTACGGTTCCTGCATCCAGAACCCTGAAATGCTCGGCAGCGAACGCTTCATCGTTTCGGGCACCGACGAGCCGGATGACGTCCGCCATTTCCGCATGCGCTACCGGCTTGGGCTTGAGCCTGCAGGCGAGGCGGAAAACCTCGAGGAAGCCAAACGTCTCATCGCTATCGGTGTCGGCATCGGCTTCCTGCCGACATCGGTGGCCGAGACGGCGCGGCGCGACACGCTCTGGCCGCTGCTCCCCGCGCCCATGCTGCCGAGCTATCTGCTCTATCTTGTCACCCGCCCGGAAGCCGACCAGACCATGCCGACACAGCTATTCCTGGCTGAGATCCGGCGCCGTCTCGCCGCCCTGGGCGGGCCGCTCTAGGCTCAGCTCGCCCTGGAAAAATCCGGGGCCCGCTTCTCGAAAAAGGCGCTGATCGCCTCCTTCACTTCTGCCGACCGGAGCTGGTTGGCAAAATGCACGCCTTCCTCGGCCATCCGCTTTGCCACATCGGGCCGCGAGGCGCCTCGGAGCAACTGTTTGGTTAGCTTTACGGCTGTCGGTGCCTTGGCGGCAAGTTCCTGGGCAATGGTGGTCGCCTTGGGCAGCAATTCGGCATCCGGCAAAACATCTGCCACAAGTCCTATGCGCTCTGCCTTATCCGCGCCGATCTTTTTGCCAAGAAGGAAAAGCTCTGCCGCTTTCTGGTTGCCGACAAGACTCGGCATGAGGAGCGTGGACCCCGCTTCCGGCACCAGACCCAGATTGACGAAGGGCGTCTGGAATGTCGCGCTCTGGGCAGCATAGACGAGATCGCAGTGCAGCAGCATCGTAACGCCTACGCCGACGGCAAGGCCGTTGACGGCGGCGATAAGGGGCTTTTCCGCTGTGGCAATCAGCCTGAGGAAGCGGCCAACGGCGCGCTCGCCCTCATTTGGGTCCACTGGCTTCGCGCCAGCAGCGGCAAAATCGCCGAGGTCGTTGCCGGCCGTGAAACTGTCGCCGCTGCCGGTGAACAGGACGACCTTGACCGAAGCGTCCCTGGCTGCCGCTTCCAGCGCATCGCCCAGAGCCGTGTACATGGCTTCCGTCAGCGCGTTCTTCTTGTCGGCGCGGTTCAGCGCGACGGTCATCACGCCCTTGTCTATCGCCCTGAGCACATGATCGGTCATTCCATTCTCCTGCTGGCGGATATAGGTGCAGCAATAAGTTCCATTTCGGAATTACCATCTGCCCCTGCGTCAGGGAAGCTGCAAATCGCGCATCGGCCTGTGCAGTGGAGTGCCTTTCGCCGATGAAATCTGAACACCTAGCCGGGCAACACGCGCCATACGCTGGTATTTCGGACGTCCGTGTCCTCAAGCTCCCGCGTCGTCATCACGGCATAGGAAACAAGCTTTTCGAGCCCGGTCTTCGGCAGATAGGTCCGGCCCGGGTCGCCGATCAGAACCGTGGCGCCTTCGCCTGCAAGGCGGCGAAGCCAAGTCTCGATCCGCTCGGCAAGCGGCCGCTCGTAACACATGTCGCCAACGAGGATAATCTGCCAGCCACGGTTTTCCACACCGACAAGATCCTCTGCCGTTGCCTCGACCTGAACATCGTTCGCCTTGGCATTCAGGGTTATTGCTTCTACGGCAAACTGATCGATATCGGCTGAAATGACAGACTTTGCCCCCGCTTTTGCGGCTGCTACGCCAATAAGACCGGAGCCGCCACCGAAGTCCAGTACGCTTTTGCCAGCGACGATCTCAGGATTGTCGAGGATATAACGGGACAGGGCCTGCCCGCCGGCCCAGGCAAATGCCCAAAATGGAGGTGGAAGGCCGGATTTTTCCAGTTCTTCTTCCGTCATTTGCCATATAGGCACAATCTCGGTGGCGAGGTGCAGTTTCACCTCCGGCACCAGAGGCGGTTCATGCAGTGCAGTGTTGCGGCGGATAAAGCCCGCGGGGTCTGCGCTGGCGGCGTTCATGCGTCCTTTGGCAGCGAGGCGAGTACCTCCCGCGCCTTCTCGCTGTCCCTGGCGATCTGCGCCTTCAGGCTGTCGAGCCCGTCGAATTTTCGTTCCGGCCGGATGAATTCGATGAAGGACACCGCCGCATGGGCGCCGTAAATATCGCCTGCAAAATCGAAAATATGGGCCTCGAGCAGCACATCCTGCTTGTCGAAGGTCGGCCGTCTGCCGACATTTGCCACCCCGTCATATGTACCCTTGTGCGGTCCATCCTCGATCTCGACCCTCACCGCATAAACGCCGAGCGCGGGCTCCACATGGTCCTCCAGCGGCAGGTTGGCGGTCGGAAAACCGATGGTGCGCCCGCGCTGGTCGCCCTGCTGGATATGTGTCTCGACTGTCCACCAATGGCCGAGGAGTTCGGCGGCGCCGCGCGGATCGCCCTTGCCGAGAAGCTCCCGGATGCGCGTCGATGAAAAGGTGACGCCGCCATTCTTCACTTCGTCAACGATATCCGTGCCGAAGCCTTCCATTTCGCCCATATAGCGCAGCGTCGCCGCGTCGCCGCCGCGCCCTTTGCCGAAGCGGAAATCGTAACCGGCAACGACATGGACGGTGTGCAATCCCTTCACGAGCACATCCATGACGAATTCCGGCGCCAGCATTTTCGACATGCGTTCATCGAAGGGCAGGGCCGCCAGCACATCGACGCCCATCCGCTCAAGAAGCCTTGCCTTGGCGCGGAATGGCGTCAGCCGGAAGAAGGGTCGGTCCGGAAAGAAGAACTGCTGCGGGTGCGGCTCGAATACGAGGACGCCAAGCGGCACCCCAAGTTCCTCCGCAACCTCCGCCGCCCGCCCGATCACCTGCTGGTGCCCGCGATGCACGCCGTCGAAATTGCCGAGCGCATAGACCGCGCCCCGGAGGCCCGGCGGTATCTGCTCGTAGTGACGGATGATCTTCATGGACGGGGCGGAGGCTCCGGGAGGAAAGTCAGGCCACAGGTCATGGCGGATCGGCCGGGGAGCGTCAAGTATCCGAGGCGCCCGCGCAAATCGCCTTGCATCACCAGACGAGGCGAGGCATCGCGCCGACCGCGCGAACCCCGGCACGTGTCAGAACATGGGAAACGCGCTCTTCCTCCGGATTTTCGGGCGATGGACCGCAATCCGCTGCGGCAATGCCGCCCGTGATGAAGAGAGCATCGATTCCCGTATCGTTCGCGCCCTTGATGTCGGTCAGGGGCCCGTCACCCACGGCAAGAATGCGTCCATCCGAAATTGCCACTCCTGCAAAAGCGGCGAGCCTCTGCCGCGCAATGCCATAGACCGGCCCATGCGGCTTGCCGAAATAGATGACCTTGCCGCCGAGTTCGCCATAGAGTTTTGCCAGCGCTCCGGCGCAATAGATATGCCGGTCGCCGCGCTCGACGACGATGTCGGGATTGGCGCAGATCAGCGGCAGCCGCCGCAAAGTCAGCTGCTCGAAGCTCGCGCGGTAGTCCTCCGGCCCTTCCACTTCATCGTCGAACGGGCCAGTCACGAGGATGAACTCCGCCGACGCCGCGCTCACGCGCTCGACATCCGTGCCCTCGAACAACGGCAGATCGCGCTCCGGACCGATATGGTAGCAGCGCGTGCCGAGTTCATGCGAGGCGAGGAAGGATTTGGTGGCATCGCCCGACGTCAGGATGCCGTCATAGACATCTTCGGGAATACCCATTTGCCGGAACATGACGGGCAGCGCATCGGACGGGCGCGGTGCGTTGGAAAGCAGCAGCACATGCCCGCCCTTGGCCCGGAAGCGCGCCAGCGCATCCGCAACGCCAGGATAGGCCACACGCCCATTATGCAACACACCCCAGACATCGCAGAGCAGAGCATCATAGTCGTCGGCAAGGACAGAAAGGCCGGAAAGCAGGGTCACTTGATTTTCCTCAGGCAGCAGGGGCGGCAATCAGCGCAGCCGCATGAATATGATTTCCGTATCGCGATAGCGCCGCCTGTCGACTTCCTCAAAGCCCTCGGGCGCCTCGAAATCTGCAAGCGCGCTTTCCTCGACGACGCAAAGCGCGTGCTCCGCGAGCCAGCCACCCTCGCGTGCGGAAAGCAAAGCGGCGGCGCCAAGACCCTTGCCATAGGGCGGATCGGCAAAAACGAGCGTGAAGGCAGGGCCGACACTGCCGGGCCGAGGGCCGAGCCTCGTGGCATCGCGCTTGTAGATTTTCGCATTGCCGTTGAGGCCGAGCGCCTCGAGATTTTCGCGGATGGCGGCCCGGCTTTCCGCATGTTCCTCGACGAAAAGCGCGAAAGATGCGCCGCGCGAGATCGCCTCGATGCCGAGCGCGCCGGAACCTGAAAAGAGATCGAGCACCCGGGCACCTTCAAGCGCGAATCCGTCGAAATCGGCATGAGCGAGAATATTGAACAGCGCCTCGCGCGTGCGATCGCCCGTCGGCCGCACGAGATCGCCCTTCGGCGCCGCAATGGTGCGGCCTCTAAGGGCGCCGCCGACGATCCGCATGGGGCTTTCCTTTGTTCAATGGGCCCTTGTTGAACGGGCCTTTGT
>JAJLKS010000302.1:0-2242 GCA_033838765.1 Alphaproteobacteria bacterium | reverse complement strand
GCGCAGGCGCAGACGGCATCCTCACCTATTTCGCGCCGGAGGCCGCACGCCTCCTGAACTCGCGCTAGACCTCAAGCCCGGCGAGCCGGAGCGACGCTTCGCCGTGCAGTGCGGCGAGGCCACCCGCCTTCTCCACCACCTCTGCGACCTGCGCGACGAGATGCTTGCGCCGCGTTGCGCTCTTGCGGTCGGAGAGGTTGCCGAACATGAGTTCGTAGCGGCCGGGAAAATCGGAAGCGAAGGCGAGATAGACCTCGCGAATGGCCCGTGCGCTCGTCACGGCATCGAGATCGGCCAACAACATGTCGTAGCCCTCGATGGCAACGGCCCCAAGAAGTTCGTCGAGATTGGCAAAATGCCGGTAGGGCGCCGCTTCCGAAACGCCGGCCCTGCGCGCAGCCTCCCGCATGGTGAGGGCGCTCCGCCCTCTGATATCGATCAGCGTAACCGCCGCATCCATCAGCCCGCGCTTGAGATCGCCATGATGGTAACCGGTCTTCTGTCCCCGCAGCTTCGCCGGCATCACGGCGCTCCCGTTCCCGATTTGTCTTTATAATTTCCATGTTATCACCGTTAACATAAATATCAAGCAAAAACCCGGAACGCTCCGTGAACAGATGATTGTCAATCAGTAAACGAACTCGTCGTGCATCCCGCCGATGCAAACGATCGTATCGGTGATGAAACCATTGAAGCCGGTCTGCATGCCGATCGAATAGGCTCCCATCTGCCCGAACTCGATCCAGTCGCCTTCCTCGATCGTCTCGGGCAAATGGAAGGGAAGCTTGAGCACATCGAGACTGTCGCATGTGGGCCCGAAAATGCGGAATGGCTGAGCCGCTCCCTCGATCGTACCCGACCGGGAAACCGCCCTGACGGGCGGATCGAGATCGCCGTCGCGTATCTCGGACAGGCAGCCATAGATACCGTCATTGATGTAGAGATCGTCACCCTTCCTGAGATGCACCTGCGTCAGCACGGAGCAACCGTCGGCAACAAGCGCACGGCCCGGTTCCGCGAGCAGCGGAATGTCGAATCCGAGGTCGTCGCGGGCATGGGTGATCGCACCGAAATAGTCTGCGAGCGGCGGCACGTTCATCTTGTAGATCGCGGGAAAGCCGCCGCCAACATCGAGATATTCGAGCGCGACCCCTGCCCTGTCCCGCACGCCGGCCGCAAGCTCCATCGCAACCCGGAACGCCGCCGGGTCGGTGCATTGACTGCCGACATGAAACGCAAGCGCCGTGCGGCAGCCGCGCCGCTTTGCTTCTTTCAACAAGGCGACCGCATTGTCGGGCGTGGCGCCGAACTTCGCCGAAAGGTCGTAGACCGCCTTTCCCTTCGGCGTCGCGATCCGGACCTCCACGGTGATATCCGTTCCCGCAATCGAAATCAGCTTGTCGAGCTCGTCGGCATGATCGACGACATAATCCTTGATCCCGTATGTTTTTGCCGCCGCATCGAGCGCGCCGCGCCCCTTCACCGGATGATTGAAATAGCACCGCGCTTCCGGCATCAGCTCGGAGATATTGGCAATCTCGTTGAGCGAGGCGGTATCGAAATGCGAAATGCCGCCTTCGGCCAGCGCCTCGAGCACGAATGGATGCGGATTGCACTTCACGGCATAGAGAACCGTGCCGGGAAATCCATCGACAAAGGCCTTCGCACGCGCACGCAACACATCGGGAAAGATACAGAACACCGGATGGGAGGGTTCCAGTTCCCGGATGACTTCATCGATCGAAGAAAATCGAAGCCTCGACTCCGCTGCCGTCATGACTTCTCCAACCGCGCAATGAGGCTCGATGTATCCCAGCGATTGCCGCCCATCGACTGCACCTCGGAATAGAACTGATCGACCAGCGCCGTCACCGGAAGCTGCGCGCCGTTCCGCCGCGCCTCATCGAGGCAGATCCAAAGGTCCTTACGCATCCAGTCCACTGCGAAGCCGAAATCGAACCTGCCCTCTATCATCGTCTTGTAACGGTTTTCCATCTGCCAGCTCTGGGCCGCGCCCTTGGATATCGTCTCGATCACGGCTTCCGCGTCGAGCCCGGCCTGCTTCGCGAAATGACGTCCCTCGGCAAGCCCTTCGACCAGCCCCGCAATGCATATCTGGTTCACCATCTTGGTGAGCTGCCCCGCGCCGGAGGGGCCGAGAAGCTTTACCATCCGCGCATAGGCGGCAATGATGGGCGCCGCCTTCTCGAAGGCTTCGGCCTCGCCGCCTGCCATTACGGTG
>JAJLKS010000301.1:0-6880 GCA_033838765.1 Alphaproteobacteria bacterium | reverse complement strand
GGACCATCGGCAAGCCCGACGATGTGGCCGGTGAGTTCGCCGTTCGATTCCTCGATCTCCACGATCATGTAGGGCTCGCTCGTCACCGGATGATAGATGCGCCATTTGCCTGCGGGCGACGTGTCGGCCGCCCGGGCGGCGGGGGCTGCGAATGCAGCCGCGGCGATGAAGACCGCAGCGGCATAGGCGAGGCGGCTCTTTTGAAGGCGAATGTTCATGCGATATCTCCCAGCCCATTATATTGGCATTAACAAGGCCAATATACGCCAAACGCCGGGGGATGCAAGGCCGTTCCGGATTTGCTATCCAAGCGTCTGCAGGGACGGCCCTGCGGCGGCGGTAATCCGCCAATTTCCCTTGTGCGGGGACGGCCTCGCTTCTTCGACAGGAGAGGCTTATGGCCTGGATCTATCTTCTCATCGCAAGCGGCGCGGAAATCGTCTGGGCGTTCACGCTGAAGGCGAGCGACGGCTTCACGAAGCCGTCCATCGTCGCCGTGAACATCGTGGCGCTGCTCGCCGCCATCTGGTTTCTGGTGCAGGCGATGCGCGTGTTGCCGCTCGGCACGGCCTATGCCGTGTGGACAGGGATCGGCGTGGCGGGTGCGGCGGTGCTTGGCGTGACGGTGCTCGGCGAAAGCATGGCGCCGATGCGGCTTCTCGCCATCGGCATCATCGTGGCCGGTGTGGCGATGCTGAAGCTCGCGGAAGGTTGAGCCAAAAAAAGGGGAGGGCCGCTGGCCCTCCCAAGTGGTCTTCCTGACCGGATAAAGGAAACTCGTGAAATCCGGTCCGGGGTCGGCGGACAAGCTCCGCCTCGGCTCTCATGGTCCGGCTGGAGGCCGACCTGCCTGGACACAATGAGGGTGTGAACCGGCGATACGTTTCGTCATTTCTGTCTCCGGTATCGCCGGTAATTCGGTTGGTCTTGAAGGTTCAGTAGGTGCCGCCGCGCAGGCCGCCGGTCTCGAAGACGGGTTCGGCGTAGTAGGCGTAGGGTTCGGTTTCCGCCTTGCGGGCCGCTGCCTGGGCAGGCGCTTCGGCGACGCGCTGGGCCTGAGCCGGGCGAACCTTCGCACCGGGGTTTGCCTGGCGGTAGTCGATCTCGCCCATCGGGTCCTTGAAGCGAGAGCAATCGGTCGGGTTTGCGCCATAGAGCGGCACGAGCATCTTGAGCACGGCGCGCTCGATAACGGAGCGGACGGCGAGCTGGATCGGTTCCTGCGCGCTGGTGCCGGCGCCGATCGAGAAGAGGTTGCCGCCGAAGAAATCGAAGACACCGGCGCGGATTTCGCGGCCGACGATCTGCTTCTGATAGGAAACGTAGTCGACGACTTCAAGCGTGCGGCTGTTCACAAGGCGCAGGTCGAGGCCGATATTCATGACATAGGTGGAGGCGGACGCATTGGCCGCCGCGCCCATGTCGCCGCCTTCTGCGAAGCCGCCATTGAGGCCGCCCGAGCTGATGTTGAAGTTGAGCTCGGTGATGCCGCCGACGAGGTAGTAGTCGGAGCCGCGGATTTCGCCCGCATAGATCTTGCGGTAGTCGTCTTCCGCGCCGTCGCCGATCAGCTTGTTGTTCGTGTATTTCAGCTCAAGTTCGGTGATCGACGTGTCGTAGCGCTCGACGAGCGGCACGCCGGCCTTGCCAAGTGCAGACATGGCCATGAGCGAGGCGCCCTGGGTGAGCTTCATGCCGGTGCCATCGGCTTCCGCCTTGCCGGTATAGTCACGGATATTGCCGACCGCGATGCGCGTTGCCGTCGTGCTCGCAGGCACGTGGCGCGCGAGGCAGCGCAGCGCATTCGAATAGGGCGTTTCGTTGGTGATGACCGGTGCGTTGCCGATCGGCGCGGTATAGCGGCCGTCGGAGCCTGCATTCGCGCTGACACATCCCGTGAGCGCAACTGCCATGGCGAGGGCGCCCAGCGTCCGCTTGGGCATTCCGTTCTTCGCCGCGATCGACACAAACTTGTTGAACACTTTGGCCTCCTGATGGTCCGGTCATTGGCGGCGGCGGAGGCGATCAATTTTTTCGATTCTGCCACCTGAGCCGCCAAGGCTTCGGTTGACCGGTTGTTTGCAACCGGTGTGCCAGCGGTAAGAACTCGTTAGGAAACGCGGAATTCCGCGGTTTTCCCCGAAAGGCCGGTTGCGGGCGGGACAAAGGGAAATGGTTACCGCCGCGTCCCGGAATGGCTCCGGTGGACAATGTCCCGTTTTGGCGCGTCAACCCTCCGTTAAGCCTGTGCCGCCTTGCGACAGGCCAAATGGCGGCAAGGAGAAGCGGGTTGCGATGATGACCGGCGCGGGCGACACTCCGCGTCCTGTGGTTAACACTTGAAGATGCGGAATTTCGATTTTGGCAAAGCTTGAGTTTTTCTACGATTGTTCGAGCCCCTGGACCTATCTCGCCTTCAGCCGGATCGAGGATCTGGTGAAACGCACCGGTGCCGAAATGGTGTGGAAGCCGATCCTTGTGGGAGGTGTGTTCAACGCGGTCAACGAAAGCGTCTATGAGGCGCGGGCGAACCCGCATCCGGTGAAGAGCCGCTATTACAACAAGGACCTCAAGGACTGGGCGCGCCATTGCGGTATCGAGATCGGCAGGCCGCCGGTCTTTCCGGTCCGCTCCGTCGATGCGATGCGCGCCGCCATCGTCGCGCTCGACAAGGGGAAGCTCCCGGAATTTTCCTGGGCGACGTTCCGGGCCTATTGGGGCGAACTCAAGGACATCAGCCAGCCCGAAGTCCTTGAGGACATCTGCCGTTCCGTGGGGCTCGAATGGGACGAGGTGAGCCAGCTCATCAAGACCGAAGATGTGAAGGGCCGGTTGCGCCGCAATACTGAAGAGCTGATCGCGCGGGGCGGCTTCGGCTCGCCCACGATGTTCGTCAACGACACGGACATGTATTTTGGAAACGACCGGCTGCCGCTTGTTGAGGCCGCGCTGAAGAATGGCTGATCCCTTTCCGGAGGATGCCCCCGGGCGTCATGAGCCGCCGGCCTTCAATGTGCCGGGACCTGTGCTCTCGCTGCTGGTGGCGATCGTTTCCGTGCATGTGGTGCTGTCGCTTGGCGACTGGCCGCTGCGTGAGCAGGTTCTGATCTGGTTTGCGCTGTTTCCTTCGCGCTATTTCCCCGAAGCGAGCCAGATCGCACATCTGCTGCCGGGCGGCTTTGCAGCCGAACTCTGGACGCCGGTCACATACACCTTCCTTCACGGCGGCTGGGAACATCTCTTCGTCAATTCGATCTGGCTGCTTGCCTTCGGTTCCCCGCTGGCCCAACGCTTCGGTACCAGGCGCTTCCTTCTCTTTTATTTCCTCTGCGGTGCCGCGGGCGCAGCGCTGCATGTGGTCCTGCATCCGGGGTCGGACATTCCGGTCGTCGGCGCCTCCGCCGCGATTTCAGGGCTGATGGGCGGGGCCGCGCGCTTCGTGTTTCTGTCGGACGGGCCGCTCGGCGCGCTGGGCGGCAGGGGAGCGGCCACAGGTCCGAGGCGGCGCGCAGGTATTTTCGCTTCGCTCAGCGACCGGCGGGTGCTGATCTTCGTCGGTGTCTGGATCGGCCTCAATTTTCTCTTCGGCGCAACCGCATTGAGCGGCGTTCTCGGCGTGACGTCGCAGGTTGCCTGGGAAGCGCATCTGGGCGGCTTCCTGATGGGGCTGTTCGCATTCGGCCTGTTCGACCCGTTGCGCTGGTCGCCGTCGGGCGGGCCGGGAAATGTCGGCTATGGCGAGTGGCTCGGCGACGATCCGCGGGAGTGAGACTGCTTATTGAAAAGAGCCGGAGAGAGACCACATAGTGGAAAGGCTCTCTCAGGAGGAGGACTTCATGAGCGACACGTCTGCGGATTCAGGCTCGCATTCCGGCGATCAAAGCGGCTTCGGCGATGAGGCATCGTCTGGCCGGAAGGATTTGTGGTTTCGCCTGCTCTACATGATCGGCTACTGGTTTCTCGGCAATATCGCTTTCTCCGTCGCGATTTTTCTCGCCGCGCTGCAATTCGTGGTGGTGCTCATCACGGGCAACAAGAACGAGGAGCTGCGCAGCTTCAGCCGCAATCTCATCCAGTATGTCTGGGAATGTCTCGCCTTCGTGATTTTTGCGCGGGACGAAAAGCCGTTCCCGCTCGGGCGCTTTCCCTCGGTGACTAGCCCCGAGTGAAACTCTCGAATTTTTCGAGGCCCTTCGGCGTCAGCAGGCCGCGCAGGACCGCTTCGGTCGTCAGATTGAAGCGCTTCTCCGCGGTCTCTCTATTTTCATAGAAGCCGGCGAGTTCAAGGCTGCAGTGGCCATGTACGGCCGACCAGAGAGCGCCTGCGAGTTCGTCCGGGTCCTTCTCCGATGGAAAGCTGCCATCCGCGATGCAGGCTTCGACCGCGCTCAGCATGATCTGATAGGAGGCATGCTGGGAGACGCCACGAGCCGCCGGTTCCGCCGTTTCCTTGTGACGGAGCGATTCCGGGATCGGCATGGTCGCGCTGATCATCAGCGCATAATAGGACGGATTCTTGAGGGCAAAGCCGCGATAGGCGCCGGCAAGCTCGCCAAGCCAGAGCAGCGGCTCGTCGTGTTTCGGCGCGGCTGCCTCTGCGGCCGCAAGCCGGTCGAAGGCCTCCTCGAACAGGGCGGCGATGAGCCCGTCCTTGCCGCCGAAGGCCGTATAGACGGCCATGGTGGAGGTTCCCACGCGCGAGGCGAGCTTCCTCAGCGAAATCGAATCCGGTCCGCCATGCACGAGCATTTCGCTCGCGGCATCAAGCAGCGCATCGCGCTGGGCGAGGCGCTTTTTTCCGGCGATGGTTTCTGGTTCCGCGATCGTCATCCGATTTCTATCTGACAGGCTTGACGGTGTGTCCAGCGATATCTAAGCTCCGCATATAACACTGTTATATTGGTGCGCGGTCGCGGCCCCGGAGGAAATGCACATGTCGAAGCCCTTTCCCGAGAATCCGTTTTTTGCGGGGAATTTTGCGCCGGTGATGGCGGAATGCGATGCGCCGGACCTGATCGTGACAGAGGGCGAGCTGCCGCGCGATTTCGCGGGTACGCTTTATCGAAACGGGCCGAATCCCATGTTCCCGCCGCTCGGCCATCAGCATCACTGGTTTCTCGGCGAAGGCATGATCCATGCGATCCATGTCGAGAACGGCAAGGCAAGCTATCGCAACCGCTGGGTGCGCACGGAGCAGTATGATGTGCAGCGCGAGGCGGGCGAGCGGCTTGTGCCGACTTCCTTCGGAGGTGCGGCGCTGCCGGGTGCCGAAGGTGTGAAGCGCAATGTCGCGAACACCAATGTGGTGTGGCATGCGGGCAAGCTCCTCGCGCTGGACGAGGGGAGTTCGCCCGTTGCGATGGATGGCGACACGCTGGAAACGCAGGGATCATGGACCTTCGAGGGCAAATATTCAGGTCCGATGACGGCGCATCCGAAGTTCGACCCACGCACGGGCGAGATGCATTTCTTCGGCTACATGGCGGCGGGCCCGGCAAGCCCCGACATTTCCTATCAGGTGGTGAATGCGAAGGGCGAGCTTGTCCGAAGCGACATGTTCAAGGCGCCCTATGCAAGCATGGTGCATGACTTCATCGTGACGGATGAACACGTGATCTTTCCGATCTTCCCTGCGACGATCGATGTGGAGCGCATCATGAAGGGCGGGCCGGTGATCGCCTGGGACCCCGATGCCGGCACGCATATCGGCATCATGGCGCGGGATGCGAGCGTCGATACGATCCGCTGGTTCAAGGGCGATCCCTGCTACGTCTATCATCCGATGAATGCCTGGACCAGCCATGAGGGCGGGCGCACGCGGGTTCACGCCGATATGATGAAGTATGAGCGGGTGCCGCTCTTCCCGAGCGCGGACGGCAAGCGGCCGCCGAGCAGTCTCGAAGACGAGCAGGGACTGCTGGTACGCTGGACCTTCGATCTCGACAGCAATTCCGACAGCTACACCGAAGAAGTGCTGACCGATCTTGGCGGCGAGTTTCCGCGCCTCGACGAACGGTTTGCGGGCCACGGTTATCGCCACGGCTTCTATGCAGCGATGCACCGGCCAAAGGAACAGAAGGGGTCATCCTTCGACACGCTGGTCCATATCGATCTCGAGACGGGCAAGCGGCGCGAATGGGAACCCGGCAAGGGACGCTATGTGCATGAGCCGATCTTCGTGGCGCGCAAGGATGGCGCCGCGGAAGGGGACGGTTATGTCGTCTCGCTCGTCTACGATAGCGCGCGCAATGTGAGCGATTTCGTAGTTCTCGACACGGATGACGTGTCGAAAGGTCCGATCGCGCGGGTGGAGCTGCCCCAGCGCGTACCGTTCGGCTTCCACGGCAACTGGCGCAACGGCTAGAAGAGCGGTTCCTCGTAAACGGGCTCGCCATCGAGCCGTAGCTGCTTGATGGCGGGCGTACCGTCCTTGCCGAGCGCGACATCGACGGTGATCCGGCCTGCATTGCGGCTGTCTTCAAGTTCGCGGCCCTCGCCCTCGGCCACGAAATAGCTTTCGATGCCATAGGTGATAAAGGCGTTGCTGCAATCGGTGCAGGGACGGCGTTCAGGGCCGCCATCTTCGGATGTGTCCGTCACAACCATGTTCTGAACGATATAGCCTACCCGGCCGCGGATAATCGCGTTGCCGGGCGCGGGTTCGCGGTTCGCGCGCCAGACAGCAATGGGCTTCCAGACGTCGCCTTCACGTTTCAGCTCTACATAGACCGGATTGCCGCTCTCGAATTCATCTTCGCCCTCGAGTGTTTCGAGCGGCAGGTTCGAGATCGCGTAGTTCAGGATCACATAGTCGCCGCGGAAAAGATCGCGCGGGTCGATGGGCTCGGTTGCCAGCGTGACGACAGTTGGAGAGCGCAGC
>JAJLKS010000300.1:0-10945 GCA_033838765.1 Alphaproteobacteria bacterium | reverse complement strand
GAAAACCGGATCGTTCCTTCTGGTGCGATTGCCGCCATTCCCTGTCCCGCAACCCTTGCTCTACCACGTGAGAATGACTCGCAATATCATGCGCAACTGGCGCCTGCAACCGCTATTTTCCCACAAAAATTTTATGGGTATAAGGACGTGACAATTTGGCCTCGCAAGGCTGCAAATTGCCGGTATCCGGAGTGGCTCAGGCGGCCTTGGCCTCCGCCGCCTCGAGGTTTGCCGCAGCAAACTCCCAGTTCACCAGATGCTCAAGAAAGGCATCCAGATAGGCCGGCCGCTTGTTCTGATAGTCGAGATAGTAGGTGTGCTCCCAGACATCGGTTGTGAGCAGCGGCACCTGCTTCTTGTCGGCGACCGGCGTCTCCGCATTGGCGGTCGTCGTGATGGCGAGCTTGCCGTCCGCGCCAAGCACGAGCCAGCAGTAGCCGGAGCCGAACTGGCCGGTGGCCTTCGCCTTGAAGGCTTCCTTGAACTTTTCAAGTGAGCCGAAATCCTGCTCGATCCGCTTGGAAAGCGCGCCTTTCGGGGCGCCGCCACCCTTGGGCGACATGGAGTGCCAGTAGAAATCGTGGTTCCAGATCTGGGCGGCATTGTTGAAAAGGCCGTGCTTGGCCTTGTCCTTCGCCGCTTCCCGGATGAGGTCTACAAGCGCCAGCTTTTCAAGCGCCGTCCCCTCGATCAGCTCGTTCGTCTTGTCGACATAGGCTTTGTGGTGCTTGCCGTAATGGAAGGAAAGCGTACGCGCAGAGATATGCGGCTCAAGCGCGTCTTCGGCATAGGGCAGGGGCGGTAGTTCAAACATGGGAAACATCCTTCCGATCAGGCAGTTACACGCAAAATTTGGCGCTGCCTTTTGCGATTTCAACGCATGAAGCCCGAAAGAGTTGCATCGCCTGGGCAAATCGCCGGGTTTTCCGCCGCTTGCAACCCCGTGCCGGAATCACCATCTAGATCGGGAAGCGGTGCCGCCTCGCGGGCCGCAAATGGCAAAGTCGCTTGAGAACGGGACTTTGGGACATGACACGTATGCTGCAATTCAACAGCCCCTTTCTGTTGGGCTTCGACGAGCTTGAACGCTTGCTCGACCGCGCGGTGAAGGCCTCCGACGGCTACCCGCCTTACAATGTCGAGCAGCTGCCGGCCGAAAAGGGCGATGCGCTCCGCATAACGCTCGCGGTTGCCGGGTTTTCCCGCGACGAACTGTCAGTGACGGTCGAGAACAACCAGCTTGTCATTCGCGGCCGCCAGGAAGAGGACGGTGCCCGCACCTATCTCCATCGCGGTATCGCCGCCCGCCAGTTCCATCGCGCCTTCGTGCTGGCCGATGGCATGGAGGCAGTGGCCGCCCGTCTCGAAAACGGCTTGCTGACCATCGATCTGCTGAGGCCCGAGCCTGAGCTGAAAGTACGCCGGATCGAGATTTCGGAAGCAAGCGAAGGCGGCGCCGGCAAACCGGCCGCGCGTCGCGTCGCCCGCGACGCGGTCTGACCCCGAGCGACGGATCGTCCCCTTCGCCAGCGTTCAAGGGAAGGGACGGAAAGGAGTAGTGAGATGCAGAACGAAATCGATTCCGATTCCCGCACGAATGGCTGGGGTGTGAGCGACTTCCGCAAGCTGACGCCGGAAAGCTTCGCCAATATCGGCATGCCGAACATCGTCTATGTGCGCGAGGTGCTGGCAGGCGAGGTCGCGAGCGAACTCGGCTCCGAACTTGGCGTGCCCGCCGATACGCGGCTCTACGCCGTCCACGCGGCCAACGGCCAGCGCATGGCGGTGCTCGACAATCGCGACGCGGCCTTTGCCGGCGCGCGGCAATATGATCTGGAGCCGGTCAGCGTCCACTGACGCTGCCACGCCCCTCGAAATGAAAAGCCCCGCGCTTCCCGGTGAAGAGCGGGGCTTTTTCTCGACCGTTGAATATTAGGCTGCGTTGGTTGCCGCAGGCTCGGTGAGGATCGCGAAAAGCGCTGCCGCATCCTCCGATGCACGCAGCTTCTCGACCACAGCCGGATTGCGCAGCAGGCGGGAGATGCGTGCCAGCGCCTTCAGGTGGTCGGCACCCGCGCCTTCCGGCGCGAGCAGAAGGAAGATCAGGTCGACGGGCTGATCGTCCACCGATTCGAAATCGATCGGCGTGTCGAGCCGCGCAAAGAGGCCATGCAGACGATCGATTTCGGCCAGCTTGCCATGCGGAATGGCAATGCCCAGGCCGACGCCGGTCGAGCCCAGCCGCTCTCTTTCAAGCAGCGTCTCGAAGATCGCGCGCTCCGACAGCCCGGTCAGTTTCGCAGCGCGTTCGGAAAGCTCCTGAAGCGCCTGCTTTTTGCTGGTGACTTTCAGATGAGCGATGACGCCCTCTGGCCGCACCAGATCTTCAAGCTCCATAATCCGGTTCCTGTTTTGCCCAGCCGGAACATGCGGGGTCTGCCCCGACATGTCCGCATGTACGATGCCGGCCGACGCGTGCCCGGAGGCCGCATAGGCGGATTTCGTCCTCATAGTTTCAAGCCTTCTGAACATCGCGGCTCGTGTCGATCCAGCCGATATTTCCGTCCGCGCGGCGATAGACGAGATTGAGGCCGCCCTTCGTTCCATTGCGGAAAACGACGAAAGCGGCGTCGCTCAGATCCATCTGCATCACCGCATCGCCGACACTGAGGACGGGAATGGCGGTCGTGCCTTCGGCAATGATGACGGGCTGTGCGTCTTCCGCCACTTCCTCATGCTCGGCCGCAGCCTCGATGACGAAGGAGGGATAGGATTCCGCAGGCAGTTCCGCCTTGTTGGAATTGTTGTGATTCTTGAGCTTGCGCTTGTAGCGGCGAAGCCGCTTCTCAAGCCGCTCGAGCGCCATGTCGAAAGAGGCATAGACCTCGTTCGCCGCGCCCTGTGCGTTCACGCGCAAACCGGAGCTCAGATGAGCCGAGCAGTCGGCGCGGAACTCGTGGCCCTGCTTCGAGAACGTCACCTGTCCGTCGACAGGGCGGTCGAAATACTTGGTTACCGCCGCCTGGAGCCGCTCGGTCGCATGGCTGCGGAGCGCATCTCCAACATCGAGATGATGACCGCTGACCTGAACTTGCATGAAAGACCTTCCTGGGGTCACTACGCCATTTGAAACGGTGCTTGCCGAAAATCGCGGCTGCCCGTCCTGCCGGAAAACCCTTCGCCCGCTTTCCAAAGTGTAGCCGATTCTCTCATCGGCCCGAGGGCGTTTGAACCTGCCGTTGCCTTTGCCGCACAGTGCGGCCCGACCCACCAAAAGACCCTGCGTTTTCCCGCCCGGGCCGTTTGAGCGCGTGGAAACTAGTGGGCGGCACCAAGGGTGTCAACCGCGACCCGGAAAGAGCGTTAAAACCCTTGAATTTCAATGAGATATGGGAAGTTTGCGGGTGCCCTTCAAGGGCCTGTCCCGGCCTCAGGCATAGGCCTTTTTCTCGCGGCGGCGTTGCACCGAAGAAGGAATGTTGAGCGCTTCCCGGTACTTGGCGACGGTTCGCCGCGCAATGTCGACGCCCTGACTTTTCAGAATGTCGACGATGTTGTCGTCGGAAAGAACCGCGTCGGGCCGCTCCACATCGATCAGCTCCTTGATGCGATGACGCACGGCCTCTGCCGAATGCGCGGCGCCGCCTTCGGAAGAGGCGATGGCGGAAGTGAAGAAATATTTCATCTCGAATATGCCCCGCGGCGTCGCGATATACTTGTTCGCGGTCACGCGCGAGACGGTCGATTCATGCATCGAGATCGCTTCGGCGATGGTCTTCAGGTTGAGCGGCTTCAGGTGCTGGATGCCGTAGACGAGGAAGGCGTCCTGCTGTCGCACGATTTCGGAGGCGACCTTCAGGATCGTGCGTGCGCGCTGATCGAGGCTCTTCACCAGCCAGTTCGCATTGTTCAGGCATTCGGAGATATAGGCCTTGGCGCTCGCATCGCCAGACAGCTGCGAGACTTCCGCATAATATTGCTGGTTCACAAGAACGCGCGGCAGCGTTTCCGAATTGATTTCGACCGCCCAGCTGCCATCGGCGCGCGCGCGCACGAAAACATCCGGCACGACAGGAACGACCGGTTCGCCGCCAAAGGCGAGGCCGGGCTTCGGATTGCAAAGGCGGATATCGTCGACCATCGAGGCGATGTCCTCGCGGTCTGCGCCGGTGAGTTTCATCAGCTGCTCGAAATCGCGCTTCGCGAAAAGTTCGAGGTGATCGAGAAAAACCTGCATCGCGGGGTCGAGCCTGTTGCGCTCGGCAAGCTGCAGCGAGAGGCACTCTTTCAGATTGCGCGCGCAGATGCCGGTCGGCTCGAAGGTCTGCAGCACCTGCAGCACCGCTTCGACATCCTCGATATCCGTGCCGAGCCGGTCCGCGACATCGGCGAGATCTGCGGTGATGTAACCCGTCTCGTTCACCTGGTCGATCAGATAGGCGCCGATCATCCGGTCTCCCGGCGTCTTCAGCGCCATGTTCATCTGGTCGGTGAGATGTTCGGCAAGCGTCGCCTCGCGTGTCAGCGTCGCTTCGAAGCTGAATTAGCCATCGCCGCTGCCGCCGCCGCTGCTCTTGACGTTCTGCCAGTCGGATGTGGTCGGGCCTTGCGCCGCCGCCGCATCGTTCTGCGCGTCTGAACGGCTCTCATCCGCATAGACATTGTCGTAATCGGTGTCGAGATCGCCATCGCGGCCGGGCAGCGGCCCGTCCTCGGAAAGCGACAGGGAGGTTTCGGTGGTGACGACCGGTTCGCGCTCGCTGCGGTCTTCCTCCGCGCCGATACGGTCCGCAGGGTCGCCGGTCGAGGCTTCAAGCAGCGGATTGCGCTCAAGCTCCTGCTCGACATATTCCGCAAGTTCGAGATTCGACAGTTGCAGCAGCTTGATCGCCTGCTGCAGCTGCGGCGTCATGACAAGGGATTGTCCCTGACGAAGCTCGAGTCTCGGTGCGAGTGCCATGCCGGTTCAGTCCCCCTGCATCCCGCTACAGACTGAACCGTTCGCCGAGATAGAGCCGGCGTACATCTTCATTGCCGACGATCTCGGCGGGCGAGCCTTCCATCAGCACCGTGCCGCCGTGAATGATGACGGCATGGTCGATGAGCTCCAGCGTCTCGCGCACATTGTGATCGGTGATGAGAACGCCAATACCGCGATCCTTGAGATGCGCGACGAGATCGCGGATATCGCCGATCGCGATCGGGTCGATGCCGGCGAAGGGCTCGTCGAGCAGCATAAAGGAGGGCTGCGTCGCCAGCGCCCGTGCGATTTCGACGCGCCGCCGCTCACCGCCCGAAAGCGCGATGGCGGGCGTGCGCCTGAGATGCGTGATCGAGAATTCGGCAAGAAGGTCGTCGAGCTCGGCTTCGCGGCGGTCGCGGTCGGGCTCGATCAGTTCGAGCACCGCGCGGATATTCTGCTCGACCGTCATGCCTCGGAAGATCGAGGCTTCCTGCGGCAGGTAGCCGACGCCGCGCCGCGCCCTGCGATACATCGGCAGCGCGGTCACATCCTCGCCATCGAGGAAGATCGAACCGTAATCGGGCTGGATAAGCCCGGTGATCATGTAGAAGACGGTGGTCTTGCCGGCGCCATTGGGGCCAAGAAGCCCCACGGCCTCGCCGCGCTGGACATGGAAGCTGACGCCGCGAACGACCGGGCGGCCCTTGAAGCTCTTGCCGATCTTCTCGACGACGAGCCCGGGATTGTCGGCGACAAGATGCGGTCCGCCATCCCTGCCGGCATGGCTCTGCCCGTCCTGCTCCCTTGTCCCCGTATCGCCCGTCATTCGGCGCCCCACTTCATTAACAATGCCATCAAACGTCACTTGGCATTAAAATTGTATGAAGTGAAGCGATTAACCAAGCCCCAAGGGCAGAAATCAGTCGCTGCTTGGCTGAAACAGGCCTCTGACCCGCCCGTTTCCGCCAGTTTCAGTGCCCGAACCGCCGGTCACGCGGGCCTGGCCGCTGGCGAGATCGACCATCAGGCGGGAGCCGCGGATAACATTTTCACCTTGCCGCAGCACGACTGAATTCCCCATTTCAATCTGCCTCGTCTGGACCGTATAGGTGGCCCATTCGCCGCTTGCGGTCTGCTCGTCGGGCGAGGACACGAGAACATTGCCGGTCGCGGAAATGCGCGAAATGCGGGAACTGCCTTCGCCGCTGCCGCCGTAATGCACGGTCACCTTGTCGGATTTCATGCGGATCTCGCCCTGAACGACGCGGACATTGCCCGAAAAAGTCGCCGTCTGCTTCGCGTCCTCGACCTCGAGCGCATCGGCTTCGATCTCGATCGGCTGGTCCGGATCGGAACGGAAGCCCTGCTGGGCGAGTGCGGCCCCGGGCAGGAGAAGCGCTGCAACGAGGAAGAGCCCCGCCCCCCGGCCTGAAAATTGGTCGATCCAGCTCATTTCATTCGCCCCCTTCGCCCTGCTGACCGGGAAGGATCAGCATTCGCACATTGCCGTCGAAGCGCAGCACCTGCGATGCCCGATCGGCCTTCATCTGGTCGGCGCGCAGCGTGCCGAGCGGGCCATGGCCCTGCACCTCGGTCTCGCTTCTGAGTTCGCCCCGCTCGAAATCGACCGTCGCGCGCTCGCCGTGCAGCTCATATCCCCAGGTCGTGAAAATATCGATCTGCTGCTCGAGATCGAGCGTCTGCAGTTCGGAATTGTAGAGCCCGCTCCGCGCCGTCAGCGACATCCATTCCTGCTCCTCGTTGAGCTTCACATCCGCGTGGATGTTTTCAAATCTCACGAAGTTCGGCCGGGTGATGTCCTGCGTCGCATTGTCCGCAGTGACGAGATAGGGATTGCCGTCCGACGTCATGCCTGCAACGCGCGGGCTCACCATCCGAAGGTCGCCCGGCTGGCGGTCGATTTCACGGAAGGCGATATCGAGATCGTCGTCGCGGTCGAAGGCGCCGGAATAGAAAAGGATGACGGCGAAGAGCACCACCGCCCCGAGCGGCAGGACGATCTTCATGGCGGAAACGAAGCGGCTGTAGCGGCTTTGTGCCGGGCCCGGCGGCGGAACGCGGCGCTCGATGGGCGCGTCGCTTCGTACCCGCCTTGCCGTGCCGGCGCCGGATCGCTCGTCGCCGGTCCCTTCGCTCATGCCTGTCGCTCCACTTCACCCCGGGCAGAAAACCGCCCGCGATGCGCCCCCGAACAGGCGCCAGTATGCGCGGAAGCGCCATTCTGCGTCAACGAAACGGCCATTCCGGCCAGCTCGCTCCGCTTGACATCATCAATGGGCGAAAATGTCTTCTTCCGGCCAGCCCGCAAGATCGAGCGCGGCGCGCACGGGCAGAAACGCGAAGCAGGCCCGGGCAAGCTCCGTCCGCCCCTCGCGTGCCAGCATCCCGTCAAGCACGGCCTTCACGTCATGCAGGTGCAGAACGTCGGAAGCCGCATAGGCAAGCTGGGCCTCGGTGAGCTCGCGCGCGCCCCAGTCCGAGCTTTGCTGCTGCTTCGAAAGGTCGACATTGGCAAGCTCGCGCACGAGATCCTTGAGGCCGTGACGGTCGGTATAGGTGCGCACGAGCTTCGAGGCGATCTTGGTGCAGTAGACGGGCGCGGTGACGACGCCGAGATAGCGCTGGAGCATGGCCACATCGAAGCGGGCGAAATGGAAGATCTTGAGGACGTCCGGATCAGCCATCAGGGCGCGCAGATTGGGCGCATTATATGTGCCCCGGTCGAGCTGAACGATATGGGCATTGCCATCGCCCGCCGAAAGCTGGACGACGCAGAGCTGGTCGCGCTCGGGATTCAGCCCCATCGTCTCGGTATCGACAGCGACGCTTGCGCCGAAGCCCAGACCGTCCGGAAGATCGCCCTTGTGCAGCGTGACCGCCATCTGCCGGCTCCGTTTGGCCCCGGAGAGGGGAAAGAGAAAGGAATGGTGCCCAGGAGAAGACTCGAACTTCCACGCCCTTGCGAGCGCCAGCACCTGAAGCTGGTGCGTCTACCAATTCCGCCACCTGGGCACGTGAGGCGTTGCTTAAATAGGGCCCGGCACAATGTCAATGGACCGGACGAATTTCAGGTCGCGGCCCGGGCGCTTTTTGCCGCTCTTTGCCGCGCCGCCCGCTTAGGCTATCAAGGGGGCCGAAGGGCGCAAGGCGGCATTCGAGGCCACTCGGGCCGGCGCGCCGGAACGACAGCGAAAGGCGAGATGAGATGGGCGTGGACAGCGCGAACCGGGACGGGGCGACGACTAAATTGCCGGCAGGCAGCCTGGTGACGGTCTTCGGCGGGTCCGGTTTTCTCGGCCGCCACATCGTGCATGCGCTGGCGCGGCGCGGCTACCGTGTCCGTGTCGCGGTGCGCCGCCCCAACGATGCCCAGTTCCTGCGGCCGATGGGCGTGGTCGGTCAGGTCGAGCCCGTACAGGCCAATATCCGCAACGAGGCCTCGGTGCGTTCGGCCATCGAAGGCGCGGACGCGGTGGTGAACCTTGTCGGCATTCTCTACGAAACCGGCCGCCAGACCTTCGAGGCCGTGCAGGCGGAGGGCGCGGGCCGCATCGCGCGCGCCGCGAAAAGCGCCGGCATCGACCGCTTTGTCCATGTATCGGCGATCGGCGCCGATGCGGACAGCGCCGCCGCCTATGCGCGGAGCAAGGCCGCCGGTGAGGCTGCCGTGCGCGCCGCCATTCCGGGCGCCGCGATCGTGCGGCCCTCCATCGTGTTCGGCCCGGAAGATGATTTCTTCAACCGCTTCGCTGCCATGGCGCGGCTTTCGCCGGCTCTGCCGCTTGTGGGCGGCGGCAAGACCCGTTTTCAGCCCGTCTATGTGAAGGATGTGGCCGAAGGTGTCGCCCGCATTCTCGAGCGCGGTCTCGGCGGCGCGACATGGGAATTCGGCGGACCGGAAGTGAAGAGTTTCCGCGCCCTGCTCGAGGACGTGCTGCGCGTGACGGGCCGAAAGCGCATTCTTGCGCCGCTCCCGGTGCCGCTTGCAAAGCTCATGTCCATGGTCACGCAGTTCATTCCCAATCCGCCGCTGACGCCCGATCAGGTCCGGCTGCTCGGAAGCGACAATGTGGTGAGCGATGCGGCGAAGGCCGAAGGCCGGACGCTTGAAGGGCTCGGCATTGCGCCGACCATTCTCGAAGTCGTCCTGCCGACCTATCTCTACCGGTTCCGCAAGGCCGGACAGTTCGAGCGCGTCAAGACGAGCTGAGGGCACGTCCCATGAATATCGGAGAGGCGGCGGCGCGTTCCGGCGTACCTGCCAAGACCATTCGCTACTATGAGGATATCGCGCTGATCGACAGCGCGGATCGCGGCACGAATGGCTACCGGTCCTATTCGGACGATGACGTGCATACGCTGCGCTTCATTGCGCGCGCCCGATCGCTCGGCTTCACGGTCGCTCAGTGCCGGGACCTCCTTGCGCTCTACCGTGACCGCGAACGCTCCAGCGCCGATGTGAAGGCCATTGCCCAAAGCCACATGAGCGAGATCGACGAGAAGATCGCAGGCCTGAAGGCGATGCGCGAAACGCTCGCGGTGCTCACGCGCAAATGCCACGGCGATGAAAGGCCGGATTGCCCGATCATCGAGGAACTCGCCGCGCCGAAAGCTGCAAACGCAAAATCGAACTAGAAACGCCAGCACATGCGCCAGCTCTATCACCTGCCGATTTCGCCCGCCTGCCGCAAGGTGCGTCTTGCGCTTGCCGAGAAGAATGTCGAATTCGAGCTGGTCGAGGAGCGCGACTGGGAGCGCCGCCGCGAATTCCTGATGATGAACCCGGCAGGTGAGGTCCCGGTGCTGGTGGAGGATGAAGGAGAGCCGGTCTCGGGCTCCATCGCGATCACCGAATATATCGAGGAAACCTTGCCCGGCGTGAAGCTTCTACCGGAAGATCCGCGCGAGCGCGCCGAGACGCGCCGTCTCGTCGACTGGTTCGACCGCAAGTTCGCTGCCGAAGTTTCCGACGGTCTGATTTTCGAGAAGGTGACGCGGCGCTTCCTCGGCGCGAATGAGGGCGGCGGCGCACCGGACATGGCGGTCGTCCGCGCGGCTCTGCACAATCTGCGCTATCACCTCGACTATATCTGCTATCTGATGGAGGAGCGGAACTGGCTCGCGGGCGATCAGCTGACGCTCGCCGATCTTGCAGCCGCCGCGCATCTTTCCTGTCTCGACTATGTGGGCGATGTGCCCTGGTCGCAGTATCAGGGCGCAAAGGACTGGTATGTGCGGATCAAGTCGCGGCCTGCTTTCCGCGGCATTCTCGCCGATCACGTGCCCGGCATGCCGCCGCCGAAGCTCTATGCCAATCTCGACTTCTGACAGCGGAGCGGCGATCGAGGCGATGCGCGAGGCGCTTGCCGTCCGCGCGCGGGAAGCGGGTTTCGACGATATCGGCATTGCGCGGGCGGATGCGCGGCCGGACCTTCCTGAAAAACTGCGGCACTGGCTAGAGCTCGGCCACCACGGGCAGATGGGCTGGATGGAAGAAACGGCCGCGCGCCGCGCCGACCCGCTGACGCTCTGGCCGGATGCGAAATCCGTCATCATGCTTGCCATGAACTATGGGCCGCAGAGCGATCCGCTCGGCCTTCTGGAGCGGCGCGACCATGCGGCGATTTCCGTCTATGCGCGCAATCGCGACTATCACGATCTCGTCAAGAAGCGCCTGAAACAGGTGGCGCGCTGGCTTGCCGAAGAAAGCGGCGCCGAGGTGAAAGTCTTTGTCGATACGGCGCCGGTGATGGAAAAGCCTTTCGCCGAAGCGGCAGGTCTGGGCTGGCAGGGCAAGCACACAAATCTCGTTTCGCGCAAGCTCGGTTCGTGGTTTTTTCTCGGTGCGATCTTCACCACGCTTCCGCTCGCGGCAGACAAGCGGCACGAGGATCGTTGCGGCGAATGCCGCCGCTGCCTCGATATCTGCCCGACAGGGGCGTTTCCCGCGCCCTATCAGCT
>JAJLKS010000299.1:0-4358 GCA_033838765.1 Alphaproteobacteria bacterium | reverse complement strand
CCGCGGCGCGTCCGGATTCTGGATAGAGAATGGCGAGATCGTCTATCCGGTGAGCGAGATCACCGTTGCGGGCAATCTGAAAGAGATGTTCCTCAACATGACGGCTGCCGACGATCTCGAATTCCGCTACGGCACGAATGCGCCGACCGTCCGCGTCGAGGGGATGACCATTGCCGGCACCTGACGCGCGCGACATCGATTTCGCGCTGATGAAAGACGCGGTGCGCGAGGCCGGTGCACTTGCCATGCGCTTCTATCTTACCGACCACAAACAATGGTCGAAGGCGCATGACAATACGCCCGTCACCGAAGCCGATATCGAAGTCAACGAACTGCTGCATCGCCGCCTCGGCACAGCACGGCCTGACTATGGCTGGCTATCCGAAGAAACCGAGGATGACAGTTCCCGGCTCACGCAGCCGCGCGTCTGGGTGGTGGATCCGATCGACGGGACAAGGGCCTTTGCGAAAGGCCGCCCGCATTTCGTCATTTCCGTGGCCCTTGTCGAAGAGGGGCGTCCGGTGCTCGGTGTGCTCTACAACCCTGCTACCGGCGAGTTTTTCGAGGCGGCAGAAGGAAATGGCGCCTTTCTCAACGGACAGTCCATCCATGTGAGCGAAGCCAGCGCGATCGAAGGCTGCAGAATGGCGGCCTTCGCGCCGATGTTCAAACACCCGGCGTGGCCCGAAGCCTGGCCCGAAATGGATATTCTCGAGCGCAATTCGGTCGCCTATCGTATCGCACTGGTCGCCTGTGGCGCCGCGGATGCGGCGCTCGCGCTCAACGGCAAGAGCGACTGGGATCTCGCCGCTGCCGACATCATTGTCAGGGAAGCGGGCGGTCGGATCACCGCGCATGATGGATCGCCGCTTTTCTATAATCGCGAGTCGACCCGCCATCCGAGTCTGCTGGCGGCGGGGCCTGCTCTCTACGATGCGCTTTTCGCCAAAGTGGGGGCGATACGCCTTCCCGGCTCACGCTAGGCATCGCGCGGTCGGCTGAGGCCGTGCTAATGTTGCGAAAGATGGCGCTGCCGGAGGCCCGCTCCGGCGCGGAATGTTCGACCGGAGATATCCCCATGCCGCAGCAACTTCTTCACCTGGTTTTCGGCGGCGAACTCACCCATCTCGATGCCCAGGACTTCAAGGACACGTCGAAACTCGACATTGTGGGCATATATCCAAACTATGCAGAAGCACATCGGGCGTGGAAGGCGGCAGCCCAGCGCACGGTGGACAATGCGCATATGCGATATTTCATCGTCCACCTCCACCGGCTGATGGACCCCGACAAAAAAGAAGAAGGTCAGCATGAACACTGAACCCGGAACGCCCGCAGCGCCGAGCGCGCTCGTATCCCTTTTCTATCTCTTCGTCTTTCTGCTTGCGGTCTTCATGGCCGCTGCCGCAGGCGGTGCCATCACTGCAACAAGCGTGGACGGATGGTACCAGACGCTGCAAAAGCCGGCGCTCACGCCTGCCCCGTGGGTCTTCCCTATCGTCTGGAATCTCCTCTATTTCATGATGGCGATTTCCGCCTGGCTCGTGTGGCGGGCGGCAGGCAGTTTCGACCGGGCCGGTTTCGCGCTCGCCCTGTTCGGCGGGCAGCTCTCGCTCAACCTTGCCTGGAGCATCGTATTCTTCGGGCTTCAGAGCCCCTGGCTCGGCGTGGTGGATATCGTCATGCTCGACGCCGCGATTGTCGGGACCATGCTGGCATTCGCGACCCATAGCCGCCTCGCGGCGCTCCTGCTCGCGCCCTACCTCGTCTGGACGCTCTTCGCCACCTATCTGACGGTCGCCATTGCCGTCCTCAACAGTTGAACCGGCCGAAAAAGCCAATCAATTGATGCATTTACTATATTCCGGCCTTTCTGGCGGTGTATGCCCTGCCATGATATTGTCCGCCCGACCCGCATAACGGGCAGCGCAGGCGCGCCCGCCAGAGACAGGCCAGAATGCCGAAAACGACAAGCGAAACCTCTCCCCGCCCAAAAGGACAGGGCGCCGGAACCGATTCCGGGAACACGGCCCTTCCCGCCATCGATATCACGCTCGGCGAGGTGATCGCGCGGATGGCACGGGAGTATCTGAAGCCGCACTGGAAGCTAGCCGCCGTTGCCCTGCTGGCCAGCATGGTGGTCGCGGGTGCGACCGGCGCTGTGCCGCTTCTCATCAAGCATGCGCTCGACAATATCGTCGGCACGGATTCCCGGATGCTGCTGCTGGTCGCAGGGGGCGCCATTGTTGCCACCGCCGTTCAGGCGATCGGCACCTATATCGCGCGCTCCAACATGGCCACGATCGGCCAGCTCATCGTGGCTTCGGTACAGAAAGGCATGTTCGCGCGCATCATGCATGCCGATCTTGCATGGGTTTCGCGCACACATTCCGGGCGGTTTCTCTCCAGCTTCCTCTATGACGCCAATCGCGTTCGAGACAGCATCACCGTCACGGTGATCGATCTCGGGCAGAATCTTCTCACTGTCATCGCACTGATCGGCGCCATGTTCTGGCTGAACTGGCAGCTTGCCCTGATCGGCAGCACGGTCATTCCCTTCGTTGCCTTCGTCATCCGCAAGCTCGGCAAGCGCACGCGCAAGGCGACCAAGCGGAATCTGGAAGGTTCCGGCGACCTGACCGCCGTCATCTCCGAAGCACTGAAGGGCATTCGCGTCGTAAAGGCCTACGACCAGGAAGCGACCGAGATTTCGCGCACCAGCAGCACGATCGACAGGGTGCGGGCTACAGCGCTGAAAGCGATCAAGAGCCGCAATATGGCGAGCCCCATCACGGGCATGCTTTCGGGCATCGGCATCGCCGCAGTGATCTATTTCGGCGGACGCAGCGTTCAGACCGGCTTTCTGACAATCGGCGATCTTGGCGGCTTTCTCTCCGCCATGCTGCTCGCCTATGAGCCGCTGAAGAAGCTCGCCAACACGCAGACCCTCATGCATGAAGGCGCTGCGGCCGCATCGCGCATCTTTCCTATTCTCGATATCGAACCGTCCATCACCGTGCCGCCGGATGCACAGCCGCTAAAGGTGACCGACGGGTCGATCCGCTTCGAAAATGTGCATTTTCACTATGGCGACGGCACGCCGGCGCTGAACGGGATCGACATAGAAATCCCCAAGGGACACACGGTGGCCCTCGTCGGCCCGTCGGGCGCGGGCAAGAGTACGATCCTCAATCTCGTGCCGCGGTTTTACGATCCGACGGAAGGCCGGATTCTCATCGACGGCCAGGATGTGCGCGATGTCACCCTGTCCTCGCTCAGGGCGGCAAGTTCGCTCGTGACGCAGGAACCTTTCCTCTTCGACGATACGATCCGCGCGAATATTGCCTATGGCACGGCGAATGCCAGCGATGCCGATATCGAGGCGGCGGCGCGCAATGCGGCGGCGCATGATTTCATTGCAGCCCTGCCCAACGGTTACGACACGATGGTCGGCGAGGCCGGCTTCAAGCTTTCCGGCGGCCAGCGCCAGCGCATTGCCATCGCACGCGCCATGCTGAAGGATGCGGCCATATTGCTGCTCGACGAAGCGACTTCGGCACTCGACACAGCATCGGAACTTCAGGTGCAAAGCGCCCTGACGCGCCTCATGCAGGGCCGCACCACGCTCGTCATCGCGCATCGCCTTTCCACTATCAAGCATGCAAACATGATCTGCGTCATCAACGAAGGACGCGTGGTCGAGCGCGGCTCGCATGACGAGCTTGTGGCCATGGGCGGTCTTTATGCGGAGCTTTCGCGCTCGCAGTTCATCGCCGAGCCAGCGCCCGAACCGGCGGAAGCCGACCCCGCCGTGGCCGTTGCCGGAGAGTAGATTTCAATGTCGGTTGCGAAGAAACTTCTGAAGAGCGATGCCTTCACGACATTTGTGGCCTGGCTGATCGCATTGTTCATCAAGCTCGTGCGGCGGACCGGCCGCTTCGAAATCAGGCGGGGCGAGATCGCCGCAAGTTTCTGGGCGGACGACAAGCCTTTCGTTGCCGCCACCTGGCATGGACAGAACATGATCCTGCCGACCTTCTGGCACAACTGGCGCGAGATGCGAATTCTCGTTTCGCGGCATGGCGATGGCGAGATCGTTGCCGGTGTGATGCATTTCCTTGGCGTCGGCACCATTCGCGGCGCCGGGGTGCCAAAGGGCGAAGAACGGCTCTACAAGCAGAAAGGCAAGGGCGGTGCGGGCGCCCTGCGGGCAATGGTCCGCGCGCTGGGTGAGAATATCTCCATCGGGCTCACCGCCGATCTGCCGCCCGGCCCTGCGCGCTATGCAGGCGAGGGCATCGTCATGCTCGCGCGGCTTTCCGGCCGGCCCATCGTTCCGGTTGCCGCGACGACGCGCG
>JAJLKS010000298.1:0-1504 GCA_033838765.1 Alphaproteobacteria bacterium | reverse complement strand
GCTGGCCGGGTGTGGGCGGGCAGACCTGGCTCATCTTCAGCGTATAGGTCTCGCGCGCGGCGTCGTAGCGGCCGGAAGCGAGCACTTCCGGCGTACCCGACTGTTCATACCAGCGCTTGAACTGCGTGAGGTCGAGCTTTGCGCCATCGGCGAGCGCATCGAGAAAATTCTCGACCGTCGCCGCTTCGCCGTCATGCCGCTCGAAATAGAGATCCATGCCTTTGCGGAAACGCTTCGGCCCCGCCATGGTGTGGATCATGCGGCAAAGCTCGGCGCCCTTCTCGTAGACGGTCGCCGTATAGAAATTGTTGATCTCGATATAGCTGTCCGGCCGCACGGGATGGGCAAGCGGCCCGCCATCTTCCGGAAACTGATGCGCGCGCAGGAGCCGCACATCCGAAATCCGCTTCACCGCGCGCGAGCGCATGTCGCTGGTGAATTCCTGATCGCGGAAAACGGTCAGCCCTTCCTTCAGGCAAAGCTGGAACCAGTCGCGGCAGGTGATGCGGTTGCCCGTCCAGTTGTGGAAGTATTCATGCGCGATGATCGCCTCGATCGCGGCATAGTCGGCATCGGTCGCCGTATCGGGCCGAGCGAGGATATATTTGTCGTTGAAGACGTTGAGGCCCTTGTTCTCCATCGCGCCCATGTTGAAGGTGCTGACCGCGACGATCATGAAAATGTCGAGGTCGTATTCGCGGCCGAAGCGTTCCTCGTCCCATTTCATGGACCGCTTCAGCGCATCCATCGCATAGGCGCAGCGATCCTCATTGCCCTTTTCGACAAAGATGCGCAGCGTGACCTCGCGGCCCGACATGGTGATGAACCTGTCTTCGACCGCCGCCAGATCGCCCGCGACAAGCGCGAAGAGATAGGACGGCTTGGGGAAGGGGTCGTGCCATTCGACGAAATGCCGTCCGTCCTTCGTCTTGCCGCTTTTTACCGGGTTGCCGTTCGACAGCAGCACCGGCGTCGCCTTGCGGTCACCCGTGATGCGCGTGCGGAACACGGACATCACATCCGGCCGGTCGATATAATAGGTGATGCGGCGGAAGCCTTCGGGTTCGCATTGCGTGCAATAGATGCCGTTCGAGAGATAGAGCCCCTCAAGCGCCGTGTTCTCTTCCGGCGCGCAGGTCGCAACCGTCTCGAGCGTGAAGGCGCCTTCCGGCACCTCATGGATCACAAGCTGCGTATCGCTGAGGCTGTAGCGGTTCCGGCCCAGCACCTCCCCATCGATCTTCACTTCGAGGAGCTTCAGCTTCTCGCCGTCGAGAACGAGCGGCGTCGCGCGATCCGCCGACTGCCTGTTCCGCTCCATCTTCAGCGTCGCATGAACGCGTGTCGCCTTCGGATCGAGCTCGATATCGAGCTTCACCTCGGCAATGGCGAAGGCGGGAGGGGTATAATCCTTGAGTCGGATAGGGCGGGGGTCGTCGGTGCGCATGGCGGCTCGGTACTCGCGAAGAATGGCTCACGGCCTTGATAGCTCAAGGCCGTCATT
>JAJLKS010000297.1:0-4923 GCA_033838765.1 Alphaproteobacteria bacterium | reverse complement strand
CTCGCTCTCCGTGTGGTGCGCCAAGAAATAGAGACAGAAGAGCTGGATACAAAAAAAGTAGAGGACGCGAAAGATCAGGTCGCCTCTTCCGCCAAAGCCATAGCCTCTTGGGTTGCAAGAAAAGCTGATGCGGGTGCAGAGGAATTCTCCAAACAAATTGGCAAATCGCTCGGGGACGCACGAGTATTACTCGCAAGTTGGTTGATGATATCTGGCCAGCTGCAGGCTCTAGTGGATGCGCTAGCGAAATTGTTGAGCTAAGTTGATTCTGCATAGATATTTCACGACAAAATCTTAGTGATGAGGCCAAACGCACTGAGCATGCGGCCCCTGGATTGCTTCGGCTTTTCAGGCCTCGCACTGACGTAGAAATCTTGAAGCTTAGATCAACCCACCCAGCGGCGATGACGGGTCCGCATACATCTTTTTCGGCATGCGGCCGGCGAGATAGGCGAGGCGTCCGGCTTCCACGGCGAGTTTCATCGCGCGGGCCATTTTGATCGGGTCTTTTGCCTCGGCAATCGCGGTATTCATCAGCACGCCGTCGCAGCCGAGTTCCATCGCGATGGCGGCGTCCGATGCCGTGCCGACGCCCGCATCGACCAGCACGGGCACTTTCGCCTGTTCGATGATGAGGCGGATGTTCACCGGGTTCTGGATGCCGAGGCCGGAGCCGATGGGGGCTGCGAGCGGCATGATCGCGCAGCAGCCCATGTCTTCCAGTTTCTTCGCCATGATCGGATCGTCGCTGCAATAGACCATCACCTCGAAGCCGTCCTTCAGCAGGGCGTCTGCCGCGCGCAGCGTTTCCACCATGTCGGGATAGAGCGTCTTCTGGTCGCCCAGCACTTCGAGCTTCACGAGGTTCCAGCCGCCCGCGTCGCGCGCGAGGCGGAGCGTGCGCACCGCGTCTTCCGCCGTGTAGCAGCCGGCCGTGTTCGGCAGGTAGATGACCTTTTTCGGGTCGATGTAATCGACCAGCATGGGCTCGTCCGGATTCGTCACGTTGACGCGGCGCACGGCGACGGTGACGATTTCCGCGCCTGCCGCTTCCACGGCGGCGGCGTTCTCGGCGAGGCTTTTATATTTGCCCGTGCCGACGATGAGGCGCGATTTGAGCTTCCGGCCCGCGACCACGAATGTGTCCTCGTCCGCTCCGATGCTTTTCGCCGCTTCCGTCACTGCATACTCCTTTTCGGGGCTGCCTCAGCCGCCGCCGACAAAATTCACGATCTCGATGCGGTCGCCGTCGCGGAGCGCCACTTCGGCATAGGCCGAGCGGGGCACGATTTCGAGGTTCCGCTCCACCGCGATCTTCTGCGGGGCAAGGCCATAGCTCTCGACAAGGCCGAGCACCGTCATCGGCCCCGTCACTTCGCGCTCCTCGCCATTCACCGTCAGTTTCATACCGTCCCGCACCTTTCCGTTGGCGCGGATAATGGCGGCGGGGGGAGGCAGTTTCAAGGCGGGGGCCCCTTTCAATTGAACCGTCACCCCCGGGCTTGACCCGGGGGGTCCAGAGCCGCTTGCACCGTGCCTGCCGCCCCGGGATTGCCGGGTCCAGTCCGGCAATGACAACATGAAGGGAATGCGTGGGGCACAAGCCCCGCCCGCCCCCTCCCTGCCCTTGCGGCATGTCCAACCCATTGTGGCGGCAAGGCTTTTCCTGCCCCCCTGCTTTGCGTATAAAGAAGTCCACGATTCGGGGGCGAAGCGCGGGCCGGGGCACCTTATTTTCGCCCTTTTGCGGCCCGATAGGTTCCCCTCCATAACCCAAGCGCCGGCCTCCGGCATACGCCCAGAAAGCCCTCGACCCGATGGCCAGACCCAGCTCCAAGGCGGTTGCATCCAAGGCAAAGCCGAAACAGGCCGCGAAGGCCCAAGCGAAGGCCCAAGCGAAGGTCAAGGCCGTTGCGAAGCCGGTCTATGTGTTGAACGGGCCGAACCTCAATCTTCTTGGCCAGCGCGAGCCGCATATCTATGGCTCGACGACGCTTGCCGCGATCGAGAAGCAGGTGGCCGCGCATGCGAAGTCGCTCGGCCTTGCCGTGATCTGCCACCAGTCGAACCATGAGGGCGAGCTCATCGACTGGATTCAGGAAGCCCGCACCATGGGTTCCGGCGTCGTCATCAATGCGGGCGCCTATTCGCATACCTCCATCGCCATTCACGACGCGCTCGCCACGCTCGATATTCCGGTGATCGAGGTTCACATCTCGAACGTCTACAAGCGCGAAGCCTTCCGGCACCACTCCATGATCTCGCCCGTCGCCGCGGGCGTCATTTGCGGCCTCGGCACGATCGGTTACGACCTCGCGCTCGAGGCGATCAAATCCAAACTTTGAGAGGGCGACCAGCCTTGGCATCGAAAACCCCGGCAGCGACCACGAAGTCCGCGAGTAAACAGGAAAGCAAGAAGAGCGAGATGAGCAAATCAGGCGTCGACCAGGAACTGATCCGGCAGCTCGCCGCCCTCCTTACGGAGACGGATCTGAGCGAAATCGAAATCGAGACGGAGAGCCTCCGGCTGCGCGTCGCGCGCCAGATGGCCACGGTGGCGCATGTCGCAGCGCCCGCGCCTGCCGCAGCGCATACCGCCGCCGCTCCTGCTGCCGCAGCATCTGCCGATGCCGGCGGCTCGCATCCCGGCGCCGTTCCCTCGCCCATGGTCGGCACGGCCTATCTCGCGCCGGAGCCCGGTGCGCCCGTCTTCGTGCAGCCCGGCTCGAATGTCTCCGAAGGGCAGACGATCCTCATCATCGAGGCCATGAAGACCATGAACCACATTCCGGCGCCGCGCTCCGGCAAGCTCACGCGCGTTCTCGTCGATGACGGTCAGCCGGTCGAATTCGGCGAACCGCTTTTCGTGATCGAGTAAGGGTAGGCGCCAGCGCATGTTCGAGAAGGTTCTCATTGCAAATCGCGGCGAGATTGCGCTGCGCGTCCACCGCGCCTGCCGGGAAATGGGCATCAAGACGGTGGCCGTGCATTCCACGGCGGATGCCGATGCGATGCATGTCCGCCTCGCCAATGAAAGCGTCTGCATCGGCCCAGCGCCTGCGAGCGAGAGCTATCTCAACATTCCGGCCATCATTTCCGCATGCGAGATCACGGGCGCCGATGCCGTGCATCCGGGCTACGGCTTCCTCTCGGAGAATGCCAAGTTCGCCGACATTCTGAAGGCGCATGGCATCACCTTCATCGGCCCGAGCGGCGACCATATCCGCATCATGGGCGACAAGATCCAGGCGAAGATCACGGCGCGGGAACTCGGCATTCCCTGCGTGCCGGGCTCCGACGGCGCCATCACCAGCGACGAGCAGGCCTACAAGGTTGCCGAGGAGACGGGCTATCCCGTTCTCGTGAAGGCGGCGGCAGGCGGCGGCGGCCGCGGCATGAAGGTTGCCCGCTCGCGCGAGGAACTCTCCTCGGCACTCTCCACCGCGCGCGCGGAAGCGAAGGCCGCCTTCGGCGACGACTCGCTCTACATGGAATAATATCTCGGCCAGCCGCGACACATCGTGGTGCAGGTGATTGCCGATGCGCATGGCAATGTCGCGCATCTCGGCGAGCGCGACTGCTCGCTGCAGCGCCGCCACCAGAAGGTGCTGGAAGAATGCCCCTCGCCCGCCCTCAACGCGCAGCAGCGTGCGGAGATCGGCGGCATCGTTTCCCGCGCCATCAAGAAGCTCGGCTATCTCGGTGTCGGCACGGTCGAATTCCTCTACGAGAATGGCGAGTTCTTCTTCATCGAAATGAATACGCGCCTTCAGGTCGAACATCCGATCACCGAAGCGGTGACGGGCATCGACCTTGTGCGCGAGCAGATCCGCATCGCCGCCGGCCTTGAAATGAGCTTCCGGCAGGAAGACGTGCAGTTCAACGGCCATGCCGTGGAATGCCGGGTCAACGCGGAAGACCCGCGCACCTTCGCGCCCTCGCCCGGCACCATCAAGGATTTCCATACGCCGGGCGGCCTTGGCGTGCGCGTCGACAGCGCGGTCTATTCCGGCTATCGCATCCCGCCCTATTACGACAGCCTGATCGGCAAGCTCGTGGTGCATGGCCGCAACCGCAACGAATGCCTGATGCGGCTGCGCCGTACGCTGCATGAATTCGTCATCGACGGTATCAAGACCACCATTCCGCTTTTCCAGGATCTGGTGAACGAGCCGGATTTCATGAATGGCGAGTATCACATTCACTGGCTCGAGGACTTCCTCAAGAAGAACTCCTGACCGGCGCCTCCTGTTTGGCGAGGGAGCGGGCGTGAGCGACATCGATGCCGAAATGCTGCTCCGGGCCTATGCCTATGGCGTATTTCCGATGGCGGAAGCGCGCGACGATCCCGAACTTTACTGGATCGATCCCGAGCGCCGCGGCATCCTCCCGCTCGACCGCTTCCATGTGCCGAAGCGCCTTGCCCGCACCATCCGGCACCAACCCTTCGATATCCGCATAGACACGGCGTTTCGCGAGGTCATGCTCGGCTGTGCGGAGTCTGCGCCCGGCCGCGACGGGACATGGATCAACGAGCGCATCCTCGACCTTTATTGCGAGCTGAACGAGCGAGGGCGCGCTCATTCCGTCGAATGCTGGCGCGAGGGAAATCTTGTTGGTGGACTTTATGGCGTCTCGCTCGGCGCCGCATTTTTCGGCGAGAGCATGTTTTCGCGCGAGACGGATGCGAGCAAGGTCGCGCTGGTCTATCTCGTTGCGCGGCTCATTCGCGGCGGCTACCGGCTGCTCGATACGCAGTTCGTGACATCGCATCTCGCCCAGTTCGGCGCAGTCGAGATTTCAAGAGACGAATACCGCCGCCGCCTTGCCCACGCGACCGTCGAGCGTGCAGACTTTTACGCCCTGCCTCAGGACGCATCGCCCGGCTACATTTTGCAGTCGGTCACCCAGATGTCGTAGACG
>JAJLKS010000296.1:0-2021 GCA_033838765.1 Alphaproteobacteria bacterium | reverse complement strand
CGAGCCGAGGCCGGGCCGCCCTGCGCTCACCTGGATTTCTCCCCAATTCATGGATGCCTTTGAAAAGCTGTATAAGCTGGGCCATGCCCATTCGGTCGAAGTGTGGGACAGCGAAGGCGCGCTTGCAGGCGGGCTATATGGCGTTGCGAGCGGCGGCGTCTTCTTCACCGAATCCCAGTTCGCCCGCGAGCGAGACACGTCCAAGATCGCATTCATCACGCTGAACCGGCATCTCGCCGAATGGGGCTTTGTGCTCAATGACGGCAAGGACATGACCGGTCATCTCGCTGCGCTCGGCATGCGCGAAGTTCCGCGCAAGGAGTTTCTGACGATCCTTGACGATGCCTCGCAGAAGGGCAGGCCGCCCGGCATCTGGGAGGTCGATCCCGGGCTAGATGTCGCCGGGTGGCAGCCGGGCGCTAAGGCCTGAGGCCACGCAAGGTCAGCCGGACGGTTGCCCTGAGCTGCTTGCGGAAACTGTCCTCGTCCGGCGCCTTTTCAGCGCCCATAACGGCGGAAATCAGTGTTTCGGCGGCTTCCTTTTCGCTGAGGCCGGCCGGCTTCGGGTCGAGCTCCCCGCTTTTCACCCCCTTGCGGACGAGCCTGAGCACGGCATCGTGGAACTCCGCCGCCGCATTCTCGAATGGCGCGCTCTCAAGCTGATGGCTCGACTCGATGAGCTCCGCCGCATGCGGGCTCGACAGGATGAGGCTGTAGACGAAACCGAACTTCGCCTCCATCAATGCCAGCAGCTTTTCCTCGAGCGGCAGATCGCGGGCATCGACCTCCGCGAGGTTTTCCGAAACCTGCTCCGCAAGCGAACGGCAGATGGCTTCAAAAAGCTGGTCCTTGCTCTCGAAATAGAGATAGAGCGTGCCCTTGGCGACTGAAGCTGCCCGCGCAATATCCTCCATCGAGGTTCGGCGATAGCCATAGTGGCGGAACAGGTCGAGCGCTGCTGTCGTAATGACTTCGCGCTTGTCCTGTCCTGCAGCCCTCTGCGCGGCCGCACTGTTTCTCGCCGTCGACATCGCTGTTATCGCCTGATCGTATGCGGGCAGACCTTGGCCGGCGGGATCGCAACCGTGCGCGTGAAGCCGCCGCAATTGTAGTAGCAGATTTTACGGGCACCCGCGCGGGACTGCCCCGACAGCGTGCATGACGCCGAGGCATATTGCTGCCCGGCCGCTTCGCGCTTGCTCATATCTGTGTCGCCGCCGGCCATCGAAAGCGCGGCAAGCAGCATCATGCCTGGCAATGTGATCGAATCCATGTTCCACCCCCCTTGTGTCCTTGCAGGACAATATGCCGATCCTGCGCCCTCTTTATAGCGTCGCGCCCGGACCGAAGAAATTCAATCCCCAATACGGCGGCCATTTGTCCAGCCCGGCCGAACATGTAGGATGCCCGGCGCAAACCGGACCGGGGGAAGTTATGACGAGCGAAGCATTGGCGGCGGCACGGGCTATGATCGGGGAACCGGGCTCGAGAGCCAGAATCCCGACCCCTGCATTGGTGCTCGATCTGGACGCCTTCGAGCGCAACGTCGCGCGGATGGCTGAGCACTGCAAGGTAAACGGCCTCGGTCTGCGGCCTCATGCAAAGACGCACAAATCGGTGACGGTGGCCAAGGCGCAGGTCGCGGCGGGCGCGCTCGGCGTCTGCTGCGCCAAGCTCGGCGAGGCCGAAGCGATGGCGGCTGGCGGCATCGAGAGCATTCTCATCACATCGCCCGTGGTGACAATGCAAGGCATCGAACGGCTCATGACGCTCAATGCAAAGCTGCCGGATCTCATGGTCGTCGTCGACAACCCGGAAAATGCTCGAACCCTCGCCGCGGCAGCCGCCGAAGAAAGGCACGTGCTGAAAGTGCTGGTCGACCTCGACATCGGCCTTCACCGCACCGGTATTCGCCCGGGCGATGAGGCAACCGAACTCGCCGAACTTCTCGATGCAGCCGAATATCTCGAATTGCGAGGGCTGCAGGCCTATGGCGGGCACCTCATGCATATTCATGACTT
>JAJLKS010000295.1:0-3419 GCA_033838765.1 Alphaproteobacteria bacterium | reverse complement strand
GAAAGCGCGTCTTGCCCGCGCGCATGAGGAAACACGAACCCGTGACCGTGCGGGCCGCACCATGAATATTCAGGGAAATCGTCATCGATATTTTTTCACTTCACCAATTCGCCGCGTAGCGACTCTGCCAGAACAGGCGCGAGGGAAACGGAGTTAGTACTGTGCGGCACCGAGGTCGACGACCAGATGGAGGCCGCACCCGCAGCGTGCAAGCGGCGCTCCATGGCCTCATCGAACAATGCGTGCGTCACAGCGAGGTGGATGAGGGCCGCGCCTCTCTCCTTCAACTTCGATATGGCAGTCAATACGGTGCCACCGCTCGATACGATGTCGTCAAGCAGGAGGACTGTCCTTCCCGCCAGTTCGCAATCGGGGAAATCGATCTCCACATTCCGGTCGCCATGTCTCGTCTTGCGCCCGGCTATCGCCTCCGCTCCGAGCGCATCTCCTACGCGGCGCGCCCACTGGATCGACTCCTCATCGGGCCCTGCAACCAGCACATCGGGCCCAAGCCCCTGCTCGCGCGCGAAGGCCGCAATGAGATCCGCGGCGGTGAGGTTCTGCGCCTCGATATCGGGAAAAACGTCCTCGATACGCGCCACGCGATGAAGATGCGTGTCGACGGTGACGATCCGGTCGAAGCAGGCCGAAAGAAAGCGGGCCATTGCCTGCTGGCTCACGGCTTCGCCCTCATGGAAAGCCTTGTCCTGCCGCATGTAGCAGAGATATGGAGCGACCAGCACGAGCCGGCGAGCACCGCCGCGCCGTAGCGCATCCGATGCGAACATCAGCTCCACGAGCCTTTCGTTCGGATGATCGAGCGGACAGTAGACTATTGATGTCGCGGCGGCACCCGGCGCCGCTATGCGGGTCTCGCCATCGGGAAAGCGGTGGACAGCGATTTCGGAAATCGGAATGGACAGCGCCGAGGCAAGGCTGGCCGCATGTTCCTTCCCATGTGCAAATGTGAAAAGCGAAACGCCGCTCACTTTGCGCCTCCCCCCTTCACGCCGGGACTTGCAAATGCGAAGCCGTCGAGCTCTCTGGCCGCGTCGACAGCGAAGTGAAAATGGGATTCTCCAGCTGAATAGATGCGGTAAAGCGGTTCGCCCGCCTCAACCTTGTCGCCGATGCGCTTCAGCATCTGGAGACCCGCACCCCGATCGAGCGGCGCCCCGGCAAGACGCGCAATCTGCGCGATGCGGAAGCAGTCGATGGAGGCAACCACGCCATCTGCATTCGCACAAATATCGGCCGTGAGAGGGCCAGGCTTGGGCGCCACCGGCGCCCGGCCCAGCGCATCGATGATCCTGTTCATCGATCGAAGCGCGGCACCGCTTTCAAGCAACTGGCGCGCGCGCTCATATCCCCCGCCGCCACGCACCTTGGGGTCCGCCTCGATGACCCGGCCCGCAAGCTGGAGAGACTTTTCCCGCAAGTCCTTCGGTGCAGACGGTTCATTGGCAAGCACGGCCATCACGTCCTGCGCCTCGAGCACGGGGCCTATGCCCCTGCCGATCGGCTGCGCACCGTCCGTCACGAGAATATCCACATGGATTTTCATCGCATCGGCCACGAACTCGAACAGCTTGCGCAGGCGCATCGCTTCGGATGCGTCGCGAACCTTGGCCGAAGGGCCAACCGGCAAATCGACCACGAGATGCGTGGAGCCTGCCGCCTTCTTCTTCGACATGATAGAGGCGACCATCTGCTCGCGCGTATCGAGATTAAGCGGCCGCTCGACGCCGATCAGAATGTCGTCGGCGGGCGAGAGGTTCACATGCCCGCCCCAGACAAGACATCCCCCGCATTCCTCGACCACAGACTTCATTTCGTCCATCGACAGATCGACGCGGGCCAGCACCTCCATCGTATCTGCTGTGCCGGCCGGAGATGTTATCGCGCGCGACGATGTCTTCGGCATGGTGAGGCCGTGCGCCGCCACGATCGGCACGACGATCATCGTCGTGCGATTGCCGGGAATGCCGCCGATGCAATGTTTGTCGACAACGACAGGCGCATCCCATGTCATGTGATTGCCAACATCGGCCATCGCGAATGTAAGATGGAGAAGTTCGTCCGTCGTGAGGAAGCCCGCGCATGCGACAAGGAAGGCTGCAATCTCCATGTCGGAATAGCGATAGCCGACAATGTCGCTGATGATCGACTCGATCTGGTAGCGGTCGAGCGTCTCGCCGACGATCTTGGCCCGGACATGGTCGAGGCTTTGCGGGCTGCGCGCAGGAGCGATCGTGACGGTACCCCCCTCCTTCACATCGAGGCGGCGGAAGGCGGGCTCCGTCAGGCCGATTTCATCCGGTCCGACCATCGAGGGGTCGCTGCATATGTCGAGGCTCGCAATGATCGAATGGCCGCTATTGTGAATCTCCAGCCGTTTGAAGGCCTGGAAGGCTTCAGGGCGCAGCGCAATGCAGTTCGAGGCAAGCACCGCCACATTCTCGCGTAAGGTATCGAGCGGAATGCGGCGGATCTTGAGCATCATTGGCGTATTGTTTCCCTATGCGCGGTAGATGGTTTCGCCGCGCTTGATCGTCTCGGCAATCGCCAGATCCTTCAATCCGCCGGCATCCATCTCCACGGGGTCCTGCTCGGTGATGACGAGGTCGGCGAGCTTGCCAGCTTCGATCGATCCCTTGATATCATCCTCGAAATGCTGATAGGCGGCATCGATCGTGATACCGCGCAAGGCTTCCTCTGCGCCGATCCGCTGTTCCTCGCCGAGCACATGGCCGCTTCGCGTCTGGCGGTTGACCGCCGACCAGAGCAGCATGCGGCAATCGGACGGGACGACCGGCGAGTCATTGTGCAGCGAGTAGCGCATGCCCCGGTCGATGGTAGAACGGACAGGACTTATGCGCGAGGCGCGCTCCGTACCCAGAACGGAATCCCTGTGCCAATCACCCCAATAGAATGTGTGGGTGACGAAATAGGACGGCATGACGCCGAGCCGCGCCATCTGGTCGAGCTGATCCTCGCGTAATGTCTGTGCATGGATGACTGTGGCGCGCCGGTCGCCTGCGCCATGCTTCTTCGTCGCCTTGTCGATAGCGGCGATGAACTGGTCTGCCGCCGCATCGCCATTGCAGTGCGCATAGACCTGCCAGCCGCGGGCAAAGGCATCGTCCACCATACTAGCTGCCGTTTCGTCGTCGACAATGCGATAGCCGCGATAATCGCTGTCGAAACCGGGCGGCACGACTTCATAGGGCTTGGTCAGCCAGGCGGTCTTAGCCTGCGGCGAGCCATCCAGCATCAGCTTGATGCCGCCGACCTTGAAGCGGTTCTTGTATGTGCCCCATTGAGCGACCGGCAATTCTGCCAGCACCTTTTGGGCATCTGTTATGAAGGGGTAGGCGACGATGTCGATGATGTTCGCACCTGCCGCGCTGGCCCGCATC